>JAIMBC010000073.1 GCA_023511675.1 Pirellulales bacterium | reverse complement strand
GCTTGGGACTTTTTCTGTTTGTGCCTGCGGGGCTCTGGTCTGAGCGCCAAGGGCCAGAACGAGTCTTGAGAGCAGCGTTGAGCATGCGCTTGCTGGCGTTTACGGCGCTCTTCGGGCTGGGATTCGTCGCCTTTAGGGGGCAAGGGTGGCTGGCGTTATCCTTTGTCATCGTCGTGATTCTCTCTTGGTCGTTACTGAGTGTGAGCGGTACAGCCCTAGTCGCCCACCTGTCGCAGATGGGCGAGGGGGAAGGCATGGGTCTCTTAAACGCCAGCACTGCCTTAGCCGGCATCACCGGCGCGGCATTGGGAGGATGGGTGGCCGAGCAGGGGGGCTATCAGGCGTCTTTAGGGCTTCCGGTGGCCGGGGTCGCTGTAGGCTTGCTCCTCACCCGATGCATTCAGCGCGATCACACACTGGATCGCTCACCCAGGTTTTCCCTCGGCCAGGGTGATGGCTAGGTGATGTTCCCTCCTGATCCCGCTCGTCCCGCTGACCGAGGGCTGTCCGGGCGACCGGCGACGACGCCCGCTCGGGCGTCCGTCCGAGGAAGGGTGATCTTATGTCGGTCGAATCGACGGGCGGTCGCAGCGGCAACCCCCGCCTGTACGAGCTGATCGAGCACGCGCCCAAGACGGGTAAGAGCCCCACCATCTGGGCGTGGCCGCAGATCGTCGAGTACCTCAAGGTCGCCGCGCAACCCGTGCAGGGCCCGTGGCCGCCGCACCAGCAGCCGCGGCCCGACCCGACCGCGGACTCGTCGCCCGTGGCGGTCCCCGACCCCGCCTCGCGTTAGCTCGCCCGACGGCTCGCCGGGCCGACCACCCCGGCCAATCCCCTCTCCAGGAGAGCGCATGTATCCCCCACGGTTCCGCTACGAGGCACCGCGCTCCATCGACGAAGCGATCGCCCTGCTGCAGTCCGGTGGAGGCGAGGCGAAGGTGCTCGCGGGCGGCCAAAGCCTGGTGCCGCTGCTGAAGCTGCGCTTCGCGTCACCCGAGCTGCTGGTCGATATCAACAATCTTCCCGGCCTGGACTACCACCGGGTGGACGCCGACGGCACGCTGCGCATCGGCGCGCTGTGCCGGCACGTCGACCTGGAGCGGTCCACGATCCTGCCCACGCGGTCGCCGACCATGGCCGCCGCCGCCCCGCTCGTCGCCGATCCGATCGTGCGCACCCGGGGCACGCTGGTCGGCTCCCTCTGCCACGCCGATCCCCAGGGCGACTGGGCGGCGGTGGTCACCGCGCTGGGTGGCTCGATCGTGGCCCAGGGGCCGAACGGGCGGCGCACGATCCCGGTCGCCGACTTCGTCACCGGTCCGTTCCAGAACGCCTTGGCCTACGACGAGGTGGCCGTGGAGGCGGTCATCCCACCGGCCAAAGGTACGGTCGCGGGCGGCTACCTCAAGCTGGAGCGGCGGGTCGGTGACTTCGCCACCGCCGGGGTCGCGGTGGCGCTGGAGCTCAACGGTTCGACCGTGACCCGGGCCGGCATCGGGCTGACCGGGGTCGGGTCCAGCACCATCAACGCCACCGAGGCCGCGCAGGCGCTGGTCGGTAAGCCGCTGTCGGCCGAGACCAGGGCCGGCGCCGCCGAGCTCGCCGCGGCGGCGGCCCAACCCAAGACCGACCACCGCGGCACCGCCGCGTACAAGCGGCACATCGTCGCAACCTTCGTCGAGCGCATCCTGACCCGCGTCGACGAGTCGACACAGCTACCAGGTAACGGGTCCACACAGAGGGCGGCCTGAGCATGACGAGCTTGTTCGAGGAGATCCACGAACCGGCACCGACCGATGTGCCGACCCGGCGGGTCACCATCACCGTCAACGGTCAGCGGCGCACGGTCGAGGTCGAACCCCGGTTGCTGCTTGCCCACCTGCTGCGCCACGGCCTGCGGCTGACCGGCACGCACACCGGTTGCGACACGAGCAACTGCGGCGCCTGCACGGTGCTCTTCGACGGAGCCCCGATCAAGAGCTGCACGATGCTCGCGGTCCAGGCCGACGGGCACGAAGTGACCACAGTGGAGGGTCTGGCCGGGCCGAGCGAGCTGCACCCCATCCAGGAGGGGTTCAAGGATGAGCACGGTCTGCAGTGCGGCTTCTGCACGCCGGGCATGATGATGGCCGCGAAGGCGCTGCTGGACCGCAACCCCGACCCCACCGAGGAGGAGGTGCGCTTCGCCCTGTCGGGCAACCTGTGCCGGTGCACCGGCTACCAGAACATCGTGAAGTCCGTGCTGCGGGCGGCCGAGCTGATGCGATCGGCCGATCCCGCCGGAAAGACCACTGTGGACGGTTGGGCATGACGGTGGCACCCGTACGGCCGGCGGCGCCCGGCGCATCGGGCGTGGTAGAGCCCGCGACCGCGCCCGGCCCGTTCGGGGCGCCGATCCTGCGCAAGGAGGACCGGCGGCTGGCCGCGGGCGACGGGCGCTACCTCGACGACCTGGGCCACGAAGCGCTGGCGGCGGCGTTCCTGCGCAGCCCGCACGCGCACGCGCGCATCGTCGACATCGACATCGACGCCGCCCTGGATGTCGAGGGTGTCGTCGCCATCTACACGTACGAAGACCTCGACGGGCGGATGGCCGAGCCGCTGCCGCTGCTGATCCCGCACCCGGCCCTGCACGCGCCGAGAACCGCCTACCCGCTGGCCAAGGATGTCGTCCGCCACGCGCCGCAGGCTGCCACGCGCACAGCCGGCCACGCGGTTTCCTCAAATCGCTATAGGTGTCTTGGCGAGCACACGCTAGACTTCCCGCCTCAGCCGCTGCCTGTCCCCGCAACAGGCGTGGCAGCATGGATTGGCAAATACGTGTACATCGTGAGGCGCGGCGAAGAGTGCAGCGGCACTCTTCGTAGACAGCTAGCCGACCCACGGCGGGCCACCCTTTCCCGCCGCTTGCGGAGGGAGCCATTGGCCGGCTGCCGGCTGCGTCCAGACCCAGTGTAGGAAGCGAGCATGGATGCTCCGTTGGTGCGTGCCGCTTGGGCCGTGGCTCTCCTGGGCGTGTCGCTGGGGGCGAGTTATCGCACGGCGAATTTTGTGGTGACGGCGCCTACGCCCGAGATAGCTCAGGCCGTGGGAGAGGCGGCTGAGCGCTACCGCCGCGAACTGGCACAGGAGTGGCTGGGCCATGCCCTGCCCAACTGGTCGCGTCCCTGTCCCGTGGAAGTGATGGTAGGCCCCCAACTGGGGGCCGGCGGCGCCACGAGCTTCGTGTTCGATCGGGGCGAGGTGTTCGGCTGGCAAATGACCATCCAGGGCTCTTTGGAACGCGTGCTCGATTCGGTGCTGCCGCACGAGGTAACACACACCATCTTCGCCAGCCATTTTCGGCAACCGCTGCCCCGCTGGGCCGATGAAGGCGCCTGCTCCACCGTGGAGCACGCCAGCGAACGGGCCAAGCACCAACGGATGCTCATCACGTTTCTCAAAACCGGCAGGGGTATACCGTTTCAGCGCATGTTCGCCATGACCGAGTATCCCCGCGACGTCCTGCCCCTGTACGCTCAGGGACACTCGCTGGCCTCCTTTCTCATCCAGCAAGGAGGCCGCCGCAAGTTCCTCGCCTACATTGCAGAAGGCATGCAAGACGGCCGCTGGGCTAGCGCCACCCTACGGCACTACGGCTACCAGGACCTCGGCTCCCTGCAGGACGCCTGGCTGCAATGGGTACGCAGCGGCAGCCCGCCGCTCTCCACCACCCCAGCCCGCACAAACACTCCAGCCTCTCTTGCGCAAGACGTCCCGCCGGACGCGCAGGCCGACCCAGCCCAGCAGGCCTCGTCCGAAGACCAGCTCGTAGCCGTGGTCAGGAGCCGCACAACAGCCGGAGCCAGCGCTGCCGCAGGCGGGCGGCGCCTGCCGCAAACCGCACCAGGCCAGAGTGCGACTACGCCCGCCCGCCGCGGCGAATGGCGACCGGCCGGCATCGCCCCTCGTACCTCCACCCAGGCATCGCCCCCAGCCCAGCTTGCCGCCGCCACAGAGCAGACAGATTCCATCCGATCAGCCGTCCATCGCCCGCCCACGGTGCAGAAGCTGCGCCAAATGATCATTCAGTGGGACAGCCGTTCACCCTCGCACACACCCGTGCCTTCCACCCCACAGCCGCCCGGTGCCGGCGCGGACAGTGACACGCTAGACACGCCTCAGCCGCCGTATGAGCCACCAGCAGGCACCCTTGCAGCCGCGCCCGGCGCCGATGCCGGCTGGCAACCCGTGTCGCCTAGCAGGCCGCGCAGCCGCCATTCCTCGCCGGCAACACCCTCTGCGGCGGAAGCTTGGGAGCAGCCGCATGGCACTCCGTCCTCCGCAGATGTGCCCGCAAGCGCGTCCTCACGCACAGACGACGCCGACTGGTGGCCCTCGGTCTACGATGTGCGTGCCGCGACGCCTACCACGCGCCGCTAGCTCGGCGGCAGCTAGCGCGTTCTTGCCGTCTGTCTTTCCCGGCAATGGCGTCTGATGGGTTGCGCTGCGTGGCAAGGACCCGCCAGCTTCCTCGTGCCCCCGCGCGCGGCGATGGGGGAGTGCCGGCTGACCCTTCACCATACGGCCGCCCCACGGCACGCGATCTGTGGATGCACCAGGCCCGTGTTGATGCAACCGCTATGCCGGCCCGTCACGCGATCGCGCCGTTGCCATTCACGTCCCCACCGGCCGTGTTCGAGGCGGAGTCGGAGCGAGGAAACAGCGGTGGTGAGACAAAGCACAGCAGCGAGCGGTCCAACAACATCAGAGCGCCGTCTTGAAGCGGCGGGCCGTCCAGATCCGGATAGATGTCGTGGGGACTCTCCGCTGCCGTATTGACGAACAGCCTCCAGGAGATGCCGCGAGCCAGCTCGGGCACGTGGAACTGCTGCGGCTGCGTACCGGCATGCATCATCAACAGAATATGCCGCGCGGCAAGCTGATGCGCCCCATGCGGCGGCCACGCGGCAAACATGGCCGTCAGGCTGTGCGAATCCGGACTCCAGCGGCACGGCGTGCCGTCTGGATCGAACCAGGACACATCGGGTGGCAGCCCCTCCGCGTCGGGTAGCCCGCGCAGAAACCGAGACCGGCGAACCGTGGGCTGCGACCTGCGAAACGCAATCAGCGCCCGCACAAACCGCACGAGGCCAGCGTGCCGCTCCACCAGGCTCCAGTCAAACCAGCTAATGGCGTTGTCCTGGCAGTAGGCATTGTTATTGCCCCGCTGGGTGCGGCGGCACTCGTCTCCCGCCAGCAGCATGGGCACGCCCTGGCTGAGCAATAGCGTCGCCAGCATGTTGCGAATCTGCCTTGACCGCACCCGCTGTACCGTGACCCGGCGGGTCGGCCCCTCCACGCCGTAATTCTCGCTATAGTTGTTATTCTCGCCGTCACGGTTATCCTCCCCATTGGCCGCATTGTGCTTTTCGCGGTAGCTCACCAGATCGTTGAGCGTAAAGCCGTCGTGCGAGGTAATGAAGTTAATGCTGTGGTACGGCTTGCGACCGCTGGAAGCGTACAGGTCGCTGGAGCCCGCGAGCCGGGTGGCCAGCGCGCCCACAAACCCGTTGTCGCCGCGCCAGAAGCGGCGCACGTCGTCGCGGTAGCGACCGTTCCATTCCGCCCAGCGCAGATGATGGAACGAACCCACCTGATAGGCCCCGGCGGCGTCCCAGGCCTCGGCAATGATCTTGGTGTCTGCCAGCAGGGGATCTTCGGCAATCTGCTCCACCAAGGGCGGGTTAGGCACGAGTTCCCCGTCCCGATTGCGGCTGAGAATCGAGGCCAGGTCAAAGCGGAAGCCGTCGATGTGGTAATTGAGCACCCAGCTCCGCAGACACAAGAAGATCAGCTCCCGCACGATGGGATGATTGCCGTTGACCGTGTTGCCGCAGCCGGAGTAGTTCCGATACGTGGCGCCGCCGTTATCGAGCATGTAGTAGACGCGGTTTTCCAGCCCCTTGAAAGAAAGTGTCGGCCCCAGGTGGTTGCCCTCTGCGGTGTGGTTGAACACCACATCCAAGATGACCTCGATCCCCGCCTCGTGGAGCGCACGCACCATCTGCTTGAACTCCACCACCTGCGCCCCAGGCTCGCTACTGGCGGCATAGCCGCGGTGCGGAGCGAAGAACGCCAGCGGATCGTATCCCCAGTAGTTCGGCCGCGCACTCGGCCCGCCCCACCAATCGTTCGTGGGAAACTCGTGTACCGGCATCAACTCGACAGCCGTGACCCCCAGCGACTTCAAATACGGTATCTTCTCGATCACCCCCAGATACGTGCCCGGATGGGCCACGCCGCTGGTGGGAGACGCCGTAAACCCGCGCACGTGCAACTCGTAGATGATGCTCTCCGACAAGTTGCGATTGAGATGCCGGTCTCCTTGCCAGTCGAACGTGTCGTCAATCACCACGCACTTGGGCGGACGAATCACCCCGTCCGGCGAGGGCAAGAACTTCCCCGCCAACGCCCGCGCGTAAGGATCGATCAACCGCGCCCGACCATCGAACCGCTGCCCACGCTCCGGATCGTACGGCCCGTCTGCCTGGAAGTGGTAGAGCTGGCCCGCCTTCAGCCCCGGCACAAACAGGCTCCAAATATCACCCCATCGATCCACCGAAGGATTGAAGGGGATGATCACCGAAGGCTCAGGATCGTCGACGTGATTGTAGAGCAACAGCCGCATCGCCGTGGCAGAGCGGCTGAAGATCACAAACTGCACGCCCCCCTCACGTAGTATCGCCCCATAAGGGAGGGCGTGCGTGAACTGCAAGTGTGGATGGGCAAGCGTCATGTTTTCGATGCTGGGTGCAAGCTGCATCAGACCCGCCCGCCACGCGGTACGTGGCGGCCCCCGCCTCCCGCCGGGGTTGGCCCTGGATACTCTTCCCGATAATCGGCCGCCACGCAAGCCGAATTCGCCCCCACGTCGCACTACCACCCGCAAGGCAAGCCCCGTTGACAGGCCCCGCAGCAGGCATAGAATCCCCCGAGAACGCCCGGCAATCCCTCCTCCACATGCCCAAGTTCACCTACAAAGACGCCGGAGTCGATCTCGATCTCTACGATGCAGCCATGGCCCGGCTGCCTCGCCTGTTGGCGCGCACGCATTGCCCCAGAGTACTGCCCCTGCACGATGGCTTCGCCGGCCTCTTCGCCCTCGACTTCGACAGCCCTCTCTTTGCCCGCAAGTACCAGGAACCCATTCTCGTAGCCTGCACAGACGGCGTGGGCACCAAACTCAAGGTTGCCGTGCGGGCCGGCCGCCATGGCACCATCGGCATCGACCTGGTGGCCATGTGCGTCAATGACGCCCTGTGCGTGGGCGCCGAACCGCTGTTCTTCCTCGACTATGTCGCCATGTCTCGCGACGATCCTCCCCTGTTGGAGCAGATAGTGCGCGGCATTTCGGAGGGCTGCCTGCAGGCCAATTGCGCCCTGCTCGGCGGAGAAACCGCCATCATGCCCGACGTCTACCAGCCAGGCGATTACGATCTGGCAGGATTCTGCGTGGGCGTCGTGGAACGCCGCCGGATCATCGATGGCCGCGACATCGAGCCGGGCGACGTGCTGATTGGCGTGGCATCCAGCGGCTTGCACTCCAACGGGTACAGCCTGGCCCGCAAGTTGGTCTTCGAGGTAGCCGGGCTGGACGTCAACACACACGTCCCCGAACTGGGTGCCACCGTGGCCGATGTGCTGCTGCGGCCCACGCACATCTATGTCCGCGCCGTGCGCAGCGTGCTGGAAAACTACCGCGTCAAGTCCGTGGTCCGCGGCCTGGCCCACATCACCGGAGGCGGCATTCGCGATAATCTGGAACGCATCTTGCCCGAAGGCTGCCAGGCCACGATCCGGCTTGGCACCTGGACCGTCCCCCCTGTCTTCAACTGGCTGGCCCAGCTCGGCGATTTGGATCCCGAAGAGATGTACCGCGTGTTCAACATGGGCCTGGGCATGATGATCGTGGTCAGGCCCTATTTCGCACACAGCATTGGCCAGCAGCTCGAGCGAGCGGGCTTCGCCAACTGGCAGGTGGGGACAATCGTCTCCGGCAACCGCGGAGTCTGCCTGCTCTAGAAAACGTAGTCGTCTTCCCATGGCGTGCCCCATGCCACGGCTGCGCTGCGTACGGGCCGACGCACTGCCACGCCCGAGGGAATTCCGCTGCGGAACAACCCTTGTTTTCGCTCCCAGGCCCCTGGCTGGGAACAAGGGGAGGCTCGGCAATTAGCCCATACATCGGCCCGGTTCGCTTTGGGCGAATTGTGGCCTTTCCTGGAGGGGCGGGGGCTTGTAGGATTGTGCGCTTTGTGAACAGGTCGTGACGCGAGATACTGACGGCATGAACGACACGAATGTGCACTGGCACGAGCACAGTGTAACCCGCGCGGAACGGGAGCAACTCAATGGCCACCGGGGTTGCGTGGTCTGGTTTACGGGATTGAGCGGCTGCGGCAAGAGCACGATTGCCAACCTGGTCGATCACAAGCTCTTCGCCCTGGGGGCGCGGAGTTTTGTGCTGGACGGAGACAATGTGCGGCACGGACTGAACGCCGGTCCGGGCATGCTCAAGGAGCGGCACGGCGAGGAGTTTGCTCGCCGCTTCGGTCTGGGATTTTCTGCGCAGGACCGCGAGGAGAATATTCGCCGCATCGGGGCGGTGGCCAAGCTCTTCAGCGAGGCGGGGGTGATTACCCTCACGGCCTTTATTAGCCCGTACCGCCGCGATCGGGACCTGGTGCGGGCCAGCATGAATGCCGGCGACTTTGTGGAGGTGTATGTCGACGCGCCGCTGGAGGTATGCGAGTCCCGCGATCCGAAGGGTCTGTACAAGAAGGCCCGCGCGGGAGAAATCAAGGGCTTTACGGGCATTGACGACCCGTATGAGCCTCCCCTGAAGCCGGAGCTGGTGCTCGACTCGGCGCGCCGCAGTGCCGAAGCCCTGGCCGACGAGGTGATCGCCTACCTTCGCCGCACCGACAAGCTGTTCGGCAGGTAAGCTGAGCCTGCTGGATTCTGCCGATCGGGCTACGCCCGAGCGGCTGAGGGATGACGGGCGCGGGCCAGCGCATGCTAACTTTGGCTGTGCGGCTCATCTGCTGGCAGTCGGGGCCCCGGTTTCGGGCCGGCCTGCGTCCGGAGCGGGCGCCGCTCGGCGCTCAACCTACCATGTTCGAAGGCCGCGGCACCGCCGATTTGTGTTTGGGCCGGTATGGCTCACGCCTTGAAGCCCTGGCCGGAGGCGTGAACGTGGCTGGGCTGAGGCTGCAACCTGTCCGCAACACGCTTGCGGCGGGCCGTACTTCAGCTCGGCAGCATGTACTGCGGCAGCAGTGTGAGCGATCACACCCCTGATGCGGGAGCTGCTTCTGCGCTCCGGTCTAGCGGTCTGTACCGCAGCGGCAGCAAGGGGGGTAGGGGCGTCACTGTTTGGGCGGGCGATGATACAGGCCGGCGGCTTCTTCGAGCCGGGAGCCGTTGGCATCGGTGACGGCGTAGCGAGCGGGAAGCCACATGCTCACGCCGGCGTGGCGGCCGTCTTTAGCAAGGAGGAAGTATTTCAGATCGAATCGCGGCCGGCCCTCCTCGTCGAGCAGCCTGGCGGGCGTCTGTTTGACGACGCGTCGTAGCACCTCGAGGCCTGCTTCGAGTGGAGAGGCCCCGCCACGCATCAGCTCGACGGCCAGGAACGAGCCTAGACCGGCCAGGTTGGCCTCGCCACGGCCCGTGCTGCCGCAGCTTCCCACCTGACCATCGGCATACAAACCGGCGCCTACGATGGGCGAGTCTCCTACCCGGCCGGCAATCTTGAACGCCAGGCCACTGGTGCTGGTCACGCACGACACCTCCCCCGCCGCATTGAGGCAGGCCACATGCACCGTCCCCGTGTGGCGCTCAAAGTACTGCCGCACCTCCGGATCCACCTTGTCGAGCGGCGGCGGCAGCCAGTCGTCGCTGGGACCGCGGGTCTGCCGCCAGTACAGCCAGATCTTGCGCGCCTTCTCTGTGAGCAGGTTCTCTTCTTTGAAGCCTTGTGCAATGGCGAACCGCAGCGCGCCCTCTCCCACCAGAAGCTGATGGTCGGTCTGCTCCATCACCAACCGTGCCACCTGCGCCGCATGGCGGATGTTGCGCAGGGCCGCCACCGCCCCCGCCCGGTGCGTGGGGCCATGCATCACGGCGGCATCGAGTTCCACCACGCCGTCCTCGTTGGGCAGGCCGCCGTAGCCCACCGAGGTATCGTTGGGATCGTCCTCGACCAACGTCACCGCGGCCACGGCGGCATCGAGCGTGTCGGCACCCTGGAGGAGCAGTTTGTACGCGTGGCGCGTCGCGTCCAGGCCGTTTTCGGAGGCGATCACTTTCACGGGCGTGGGATCCTGAGTGGTCGAAGAATCTGCTGTAACGGTACCGTGCAGCAAGCCGGCCCAGGGCCATGCCGCCAGGCTGCACGCGCTCTCCTGGAGGAAGGTCCGTCGCGAGGTGCTGGGCGGCTGGTGCATGCTGGCCTCAAGGTGTTTCCCTGGCTCCAGCGGGGGGGGCGTAGCGGCGGCGGTACCTGTCCCACAGGCGCGTATGGCGGTTGGACAAGTCTACGGGACGCCCGGCGATGTATGCCAGCGTGACATGGCAGGTGGTATCCAGCACGTCGGCGTCCGTGACAATCAGTGTGGCCTCCTTGCCGGGTGCAAGCGAGCCCAGCCGATCGGCCACGCCCAGAATCTCCGCGGCGGAGAGGGTAATGGCCCGCACCGCGGCAGCCCGCTCCAGACCGTGTGCCGCCGCAGTGGCCGCGTGGTTGGCAAGGTTGCGTACGTTGGCGGCCCTCCCGGCCGAGGCCAGGCAGAAGGGAATCCCCGCCTGCGCAAGTCGGGCAGGCAGCGTGTAGGGGGCATCATAGGCATCGTCTTCGCGCAGGGGCAGCCGGTGCGTCCCCGCCACGATCACGGCCGCGCCGGCACTCTTGAGCAACTCGGCGCACAGGGGCGCGTCGTATCCGCCCACGATTACCAGCCGCACTCCTTCGGCCAGGGCAAACCGGGCCGCCGACTCGATTTGCTGCCACGTGTCCGCGCGCACCACCAGCGGCATCCGGCGCTCCAGCACAGGCAGCATGGCCTCCCAGCGTACATCGACCTGAACCAGCCGCCCCTCTTGCCTGGCAGTCTGACGCGCCTGGGCGTAGGCCCGCGCATCGGCAAACGCCTGGCGGAGCGGTTCGAGTGCATCGGCCGCCGCCCTACCCGGCGCCGGCGCGGCGCCGGGTGCCGGGGGAGCGATGGCCATCGCCGGCCATTGCACGTGCAATCCCGCGGCGGGATGCACGGTCATCTCTTCCCAGCTCCAGCCGTCCAGCCGCATCACCGCCGAGGTGCCGGAGATCAGACCTCCCTCGGGCGCCGCCAGCACGGTCAACACGCCGCCCGCACGTGCGACGGGAATCAGCTCGCTATCCGGATGAAAGGCCTCCTGCGCACGCACGTTGGGGTTGATCTGGCCGCTCTCGGCGGTGTCTCGTGTGGCACGCACCGCGTCGATCTCCACCAGCCCAAGCTGCGTGTAGGCGTCGATCAGGCCCGGATACACGTGGCAGCCCGTAACATCGATGCGCTGCGCCTCCGGCGGCAGCGCCAGATCCAATCCCACGGCGGCGATCTTGCCCTCGAACAGCAGCACAGCGCCGCCGGGTAGGTCTTCGCCGCAGACGGTGTGTACCGTTCCGCCAACCAGCGCCACCAGGGGGGCCACCGGCTCTTGCGACCAAACGTTGCAGCAGCAGAGGCCGGTAACAATCGCCGCCAGCCAATAAGCCAAGGTCCAAGGTGCGTGCGGCAGCAGCGTGCGGGACATGGCAGGTGGATGCGCTTCAGGGATGGTGGCAATGGGGGCAATATTCATCGGTGCGCGGCCAGGGACTGGCCGCCCTAGGCGGCGCCGGCAGCTCTCCCGAGGCTAGCACCCGTTGCACGAGTTGAGCACGCATCTGGCGTGCCTGTTCGCGGCGCCGGGCATCGTCGGCAAGGTCGAAGTATTTGCGGCCGTCGATCCAGGTCTGCTCGCAGCGTGCGTCGCCAGACATGGGCGTAGCGCTCCACACAACCAGGTCGGCGTGCTTGCCCGGCTCGATGGAGCCTACCCAGCGGTCGATGCCCATCTGCCTGGCCGCATTCAGCGTCACGAACTTCCACGCCTCCGCGGCTGGCACCCCGCCGTACTTCACCGCCTTGGCGGCCTCCAGGTGCAGCCGTCGACCCAGCTCGGCATCGTCCGAGTTGAACGTCACCACCACGCCCGCCCGGTGCATCAACGCGCCATTGTATGGGATTGCGTCGTACACCTCGAACTTGTAGGCCCACCAGTCCGAGAACGCACTGGCACCCGCCCCGTGCCGGGCAATCACATCAGCAAGCTTATACCCCTCCAGCACGTGTTGCAGGGTGGCCACCCGCACGCCGAATTGCTCGCACGTACGCAAGAAGGCCAGAATCTCATCCTGGCGATAGCTATGGCAGTGCAGCAGCCGCCGGCCCTCCAGCACCTCGGCCAGGGCCTCCAGCTCCAGATCGACGCGGGGCGGAATGCCGCTAGGCCGCGCACGCCACGCCTCCCACTGCCGACGGTACTGCCGCGCAGCCAGAAATGCGTCCTGAATGATCTGCTGCACCCCCATCCGCGTTTGAGGGTAGCGGGTGGTGAAGCGGTCGCCCCAGTTGCTCTGCTTGACGTTCTCTCCCAGGGCAAACTTGATGCAAGGCGGAGCCTCGGCAAACTTCAGTTCATCTGGCCCGCCACCCCAGCGGAACTTGATCACCTGGCACTGCCCGCCAATCGGATTGGCCGACCCGTGCAGGATGTTCGCGCACGTCACTCCCCCGGCAAGCTGACGGTAAATGGCAATATCGTCCGGATCGATGAAATCTCCGATCCGTACTTCGGCCGTGATGGCCTGGCCGGTCTCGTTCACGCCGCCGTCCGTGGCGATGTGCGAGTGGCAGTCGATCACCCCGGCCGTGAGGTGTTTGCCCGCCAGGTCGATCATCAGGGCGCCCTCGGGCGCCGCCAGGGCCGGACCGACAGCGGTGATCAAGCCGCGTTCCACCAGCACATCGGCATTCTCGAGCGTGCCCTGCTCGGCGCCGGTCCACACCGTAGCATGGGTGAATAATACTGCCGCCGGCTGCTCGGGCGGACCCGCCGTGCCAAAGGCACCCAGCGGATAGTTGACCTCGAATAGCGCCCTAGCGGGGGGGGAATCTGCCGCTCCTGGCCGCGCAGAGCCGGCCGAGCCGCCGGCCTGCTGCAAGCCTGATGATGGTGGTGCTACGGCCTGCCTCGCCAGCGGCTGCGTGGCGCCTGGCAGCACCTGAGGATGCGGCCCAGCGTTCGCCGTCGAAGTTGCGTTTTCGAGCTGCGGCACTTCGGCAGAGGTTTGCGTCGCCGTGGCCGCCGTGTGCGTTCCGTCTGGCCAGACCAGACGGCCCACCAGCGACGCCGTGGCTGCTGCCTGGCCGGCCAAAGACAAACTCAGCCAGCCCTGGCCAGACAGGCTGCTTAAGGCCGCCGTATCGAAGCGCGCCTGCAACTGGCCGTCACGCAGTTGCACATCAATCAGCCCAATGGCAGCCTCTGCGAGCCTCAGCCTGCCCGCCGGCTGCTGGCGCGATCCGCCCAGCTCCAGCACGACTACCAATGGCGTACCGTCCGGCCGAGCAGCCGCCAGTTCCCACGTGCCGCGCACATCCTGATCTGGCTGCGGCTCCACCACGTGGCGCTTGCCAGCCACCCACGTTTCCAGCAAGCGGCCCTCGGCTGAGAAGATGTCTCCCTCGACAACCAGAAAGCTGGCAGACTTTCCCGGATCGAGCGTGCCCAGCCGCTGCCCAACTCCCAGCCACTTGGCCGGCAGCACGGTCAGGGCAGCCAGCGCTGTCTCCCGGTCAAGGCCGCGCGCCACCGCCTTGCGCACGGACGTCAAGAACTGCCCGGCATCCGGCAGGGCATGAGACGTAAGAGCGAATTCCACCCTCCCCGCGGCCAGCCGTGCGGGGTTCTCCGGCGCCAGATCCCAGTGCAACAGGTCGGCCAGGCGCGCTTGCAGCGCCAGCTCGGCCGTGCGCACGTCGGGCGGCGCCGGGAACGAGATGGGCACCACCAGCCGCATGCCCGTGGCCTGTATTTCCCGCAACCGCTGATACTCCTGGCCCGAACCTCGCACCAGCGCATGCAGACCGAACTCCTGGGCCAGCTTGTGCGCCCGCAGCACGTACAACTCATCCGCCGCATCGAAAACCACCAGCCGCCCCTCCGCAACCCATTGCGAAAGAAACTCCAGCGCCTGGTTCTGCTCCGGCCGTGGCAGCTCGGGCTGGGCCTGCCATGCCTGTTGCGCACGGCGATACCACTCCGCATCGTAAAACGCCTGGCGCACCAGCGCCACGGCCCCCATGGGAGAGTTGGGATATCCCTCCTCTCTGCCGGCAGCCGGCGGCACAAGCTGCACGTGCAGCGCCACACGCGGCTCGATCACCAGCCGGCCGGCGGGGCCGTCGGCGGTCGAAACCAGGGCGCTGGTACCTCGAATCACTCCGCTCGCAGGCACCACCAGCCGCGCCACCCATCCCTGGCTGCGCAACAGGCGGTTCTGCGCCGCATCGGGAGCGTAGTCGGCTGCCGCCGAGTACTGCGGACGAACATGGGGATTCCAGTAACCGAACTCGCTCCCCACCCCTGCCGCACCAGCCGACCCTGCCGGACTGCCCGCCGCCAGGCTGTACGCATCGATGAAGCCGGGATACAGCGTCTTGCCATGCATCGTGTGCACCACGGCCTCCGGCGGGAGCTGTACCGCCTCGCCCACGGCTGCAATGATTCCGTCTTTGAAGACCAGCGTACCCGACTCGAGCACCCGAGCAGGCCCCATCACCACTCTTGCGCCGACGATGGCGTGCACAGCCGGGGTGCCATCTCTCAGCCCCATGGGCGGGCGCGTGCCCGGCTCCGCTGCCAGGCCAGGCCGGCATAAGTGCAGGGCCACCAAGCCCATGACAATTGTGGCTACCGGTTTCATGCGACGGCTGGTTCTCACGGTGAAAGAGCAAGCACGTTCGAGCATAATCGGCCCGTTGCCTCTCTGCTAGCGGGTTTCGCGAGTGCCGTCGATCGTCGCACCATGGCGCGGCACAAGCGCCCATCCATCTGCCGCCCTCCATCGGCTGCAAGCCCGCCGCAGGCCAGCGCCGAATGGTATTTGTCGGCGTGTCCGCCGTTCCGCCCCAGTAAGCAAATGCAGACGCACTCCCTTCTGGCGTTGGTGCAGTCAATTCACTTGCTGGGAATGCAGGAATCAAATAGATTGCCGATAGTGAACGCCCGCGGTACCCGTGTAGGGTTGCCCCCGGGTTGTTTCGGAGACGTGACGTAACACGCTGGCCAGAGGAGCTTGTGATGCCCGAGCATTGTTCGAATACATGCCACACAGCAAACGCGTGAAGCGGTTCAGTCAGATCATCATCTCGGGCACGAAGAGCTTCTGTCGAGAAACGTCGAAGCTGCTCCACCAGATCGCCCGCCACGACATAGGGTGGAAACTCCTCGAGGCGATCGAGCGGCGACGGCGTTTTGTGACGATCGTCGAGTCGTCGCGGAGTGAGGGCAATATGTCGTTCTGCAATGACGATGGTTGCCCCGTGCTGCTCCGCGCGAAGTTTCACAAAGACGAGGCGCAGTTTTGCTGGGCGCTTCACTCCGCGTTGAGTACAGCTTTGAGGCGGGGCATTACCCTGGAACATATGGGCCGACAGCTTTGCATCGGGTACACGCCAGCTATGTACTCTGGCGTGCGCACCAACACGGTGCGGCCGTTGATTCAAAGCACGCCGGAAGCGGACGCCTCCGCCCATATTACAACTCAAACCGCTATCTGGGTTGACTACCTGCTAGGCCTCGCGGGCGGCAGTCAGTCGTTGTCCAGCATTCCACCTTTGGCATTGGCGCAATTGCCACGTTTGCTGCGCGATCACCTCGATCCTGGACCGGGAAGTGACGTGGAGGTTCGAATCTGTCCCTCCCTTCGCAGGCATTGCAGCCAGGACCCTGCCATGAGAAACCGGCCTCCTGCCATCGGCCTGGCCCATGAATTGATCCATGCCCTGCATGCCGTTACCGGCACGTCCATGAAGCTTGCCTCGACGGACGGTCGGTATCGTGAATCCGGTGAGCCAGTGCAGAAGCTCGAAGAGGTGATTACCACTGGACTGCCGCCATACAACTTCGAGCCTTTCTCAGACAACAAGTTCCGGGCGCTGTGGCACACCCCGGTGTTGTTGCGAATGAAGTATTAGGATGGCAGTTCGGAGCGACTACGGTCACGTAACCGTACGCCGGCACCATCGCGCCGGCGCGGGTGAACACGGGCGACAGAGAAGTGAGGAGGGAGGAGTGAGGCGGTGCATGGGGAAAGGAGCACGCTCGGTGATGGAGGGCCACGCTCCGTCGTGGCCGTGATGGCCGCCGGCGATTTGCGCTGGCTTGGACGTGATGGAGCGCGTCCCTCGAGGGGCCCGGACGCGACGGAGCGCGTCCCTCCAGACCGCACAGGCAGCGCCGCGCTAGACGATGAACGCACGCGCGTGTGGCAACGGCCGTTCGGCGACTACGGCGCAGCGCACGGTTGACGGGCTGCTTGAGGTCCGCCGCGGCAGGGCGCCTTGAAAGGGCAGGCACCTATCCAACCTACACGCCATGTTCCAAGCTGTGTGCGACGAGTGGATCTGCCCCTAATTCCTCGTTCTTTGCCACGGCTCAGGCAGACGCACCGGCCCGCTGTGCCACGGGCAAGGCGGGCAGCTCCAGGATAAAGCGGCTGCCCTGCCCTGGTTCGCTCTCCACCGTGATGCGGCCGCCGTGCTCTTTCATGATCTTTTGGCTTACCGGCAGGCCCAGCCCCGTGCCCCGCTGTCCCTTGCGTGAAACGAACAACGAGAAGATCTGTTCCCGATCCTCAGGCGGAATGCCACAACCGTTGTCGCTAATGATCACGCGTGCCACACTCGGCTCGCTTTGATATGTCACGCGCACCTCCACGCGCCCGCGGGCCTGGCCAGCCGCGCCCGCGCCGTCTGGGACCGGGCAGCCTCCCTCATTCTCTTCGGCAGCACCGCTGTCTCGGCCTTCCTGGCCTGACTGGGCACAGGCGTCAATGGCGTTGGTCACCACATTGAGGATCGCGCGGTGCAGCCCCTCGGGATCGAATATCAGCCGCGGCAGCTCCGCGGCGGGGTAGAACAGCAGCTCGACCTGCTGCTCCGCGGCGCGGGGGGCCATTAGCTCGACCACCTCCTGGGCCACCTCGTTGAGATCCGCGGCCACCAGGTCCGGCTCGCGCTCCTTGCTAAAGGTGAGCATGTCCAGCACCAGGTTGGAGATCCGCTCCTGGTTCTTCTCCACAAACTCCCAGCCCTTGCGGACCAGCTCCTCGTTGTGCTGGGCCAGGCCATCCTTGATCAGGTAGCTGCCGCCACGAATGCCCTGCAAGATGTTCTTGATGTGATGCGACAGCATGGCAATCGCCTGGCCCACCGCGGCTAATCGCTCGGCCTGCACCAGGGCCGAATAGTAGCGTGTGTCCTCGATCGCCAGGGCAGCCTGGTGCGCGATGGCGATCATGAGCTTGAGATGGTCTTCCGTGAAACGTGGGCTGGGGCCGTGCAGGATCACCTGTTGCGGTGGGGTCGAGGTATCGATGTAGATCACGCCCACCAGGTTGTAGCGCCCCTGCATCGGCACGCAGATGGCCTCGCGAATGCCCTGCTGCAAGATACTGGCGGCGGGCGTCCAGCGGTCGTCCTCGCTGGCGTCGCTGGTGTGCACGCCTTCGTTGTGCTCGAGCACGTAATCGAGGATGGTCTGGCTGATGGTCAGCCGCTCATCCCGCTTCACGCCGCGGCGATTGAAGCGCACCCTGGGCTCCACGGCGCCGTTCTCGGGATTCACGAGCATGATGCAGCCACGGTCCGCCTCGATCCATTCGACGATGAGTTCCATCAGGCGGTGCAACAGCTCATCGATATCGAGGGTATGGCTGACGGCCATGGCGGTGCGGTACATGACCCGCAGATTGCTGGCCATGCGCGCGGTCCAGCTCGAGCGGTCGCGGCCGGCGTCGTCGTAGAGAATCCGGCTGCCTTCGTCCTGCCTGAGGGCACGCACAATACGGGACCTGTCCGGCGCGGCTGAAGTGACAATGTCGATCTCTCCGGCCGATTCGCGGGGAGGCTCGTCGCCTCCCGTGGTGTACAGCATCACCGTGGTACCAAGCTGGATTTCGTCTCCAATGGCAAGCTCGTGCGACTGGACGCGACCGCCATTCACATACGAGCCGTTCAAGCTGCCCAGATCGACCAAGAGATACCGATCTCCCTGCCGGCGTAGCTCTGCGTGGCGGCGGGATACCTCGTTATCGTGAAGCTGGATGGCATTGCTGGCGTCGCGCCCTACCGTAATGCTCTCGGCGCGCAACTCGAAGCGTGCCCCCTTGTCAACACCGTGAAATACAAACAGCGACGGCACGTGAGCGTGGCCTACCTTACCTGTGCTTCGACGCGCTGGGGAGCCACAAAGGGATGGGAAGAGGTGCAGGGCGCCTCCTCCGCCCAGGCCCTTGCCATGTTGTCGGCAACTTGATTCTAAGGCCGGCGTGCGGCTCGTGGTAGAGGAGGAATCACGCCCCGGCCGACCGGACGCCCGGCCGCGGGGCCGCACGGTCGTCTTGCGGCAGCGGCGCATGGCGGCGTGGCATCATCACCCCAGGTCCGCATCTCCCCCGAGGCCGCCTCTACTATCTGGCCGCATCCGTCCGGGGCCACGTCCACGTCGGGGCCACATCACCCACGTACCGCCGGGAGCCGGGACCGACCTCGAATTCCGCTGTGGGGGCGCCGCCCATCACCCCCGCACCGCAGGCAGCCGGGAAACCACGCCCGGAGGCCCGGCAGCCAGCGTGCCCGCTGCTTGACGTACAAGCGAATGCGGCCAAGAATTTAGGACCATCCTGCCTGTATGCCGGGCCCGCTGCCATTGCGCCCCAAGCGGGAGAGGTGTACGGGGGAGCCGACGCCTGGCGCAGCATTGCTCTCCCCCTACCAGCGGGGGAGTCCAGCCTGTTTCGCAACCCGGTACCGCTCGCACTCGGACCCTGCTGAGTACCATGAAAAAGTTGCTGCCGCGATTCGCATACATCGTTCTCACTCTCCTGACATGCTGGCGGGCAGCCTCGGCCGCCGACACCGACGCAGAGGCCGAGGCCAGCCGTCAGCGGCTGTTGGGCGCCGCAGCCTATCTGGCCTCGGACGAACTGGAAGGCCGCGGCGTGGGTACGCAGGGGCTGGAGCGGGCCGCCGAGTATCTTGCCCAGCGCTTCGCCGAGCTGGGATTGAACACGCAGCTCCAGCAGGGTACGCCGTTCCAGACCTTCCGCGTCACCACGGCCGCCGAACTAAGCGAGCCGAACGCCGTCACGCTCATCGGCCCGCCCGATGCACAAGGACAGCCCCAGCACATTACCCTGCAATTGGGGAGCGACTTCCACCCCCTCTCCATCGGCGGCTCGGCACAGTTCGATCTGCCCCTGGTCTTTGCCGGCTACGGCATCACGGCCACGGACCAGGGCTATGACGACTACGCTGCGGTGGACGTGCGCGGCAAGGCTGTCATCGTCTTGCGGCACGAACCACAGCAGGACAATCCCCACAGCGTGTTCAACGGCACGGAGAATTCTGCCCATGCGCCTCTGGTGCGCAAGCTTTCCAACGCCTATGAACACGGCGCGGCCGCCGTGATCTTCTGTACGGACGAACACGACATCCGCAGCCGCATGGCAAACCTGCTCAAGGAGCGCCGTGCGGTACTGGACGAACTGGCCCAGTCCGAAGCCAAGCTGGCGGAGAAGGCAGCTCCCTCGCTCGAGGAGCTGCGTGCACACCTCCAGGCTACTTCGGCCCTGGTTACGCGGCTGCAAGAGCTGTCGCAGGCCATGGAGGCGGAGTACGATGCGGTGCTGCCTTTCCGGGCCGGAGGAGACAGCAGCGCCGGCAACATTCCCGTGCTGCACTGCCGCCGTAGCGTGATCGAGCAGATCGTGCGCCAGTCGCTGGGAGTGGAGCTGCGCCAGATCGAACAGCAGATCGACCAGCAGCTTCAGCCGGCCAGCGCCGAACTGCCCGGCTGGCGCGTGCAGGGAGAGGTCGCCGTCCGCCGCAACGAAGTCGAAGTGAAGAACGTGCTGGCCGTGCTCGAAGGAGAGGGGCCGCTGGCCGAAGAAACCATCATCGTCGGCGCCCACTACGACCACCTGGGCTATGGCGGCGAGGGCTCACTGGCCCCGGGCGTCCGCGCCGTGCACAACGGCGCTGACGACAACGCCTCCGGCACCGCCACGCTGCTGGAGGTCGCGCACCGCCTGCAAGCACGCGGCCGCAAGCTCCCACGCCGCGTGCTGTTTGCCGCCTTCACGGCCGAAGAGCGCGGGCTGATCGGCAGCGCCTACTACTGCCAGCACCCGCTCTTCCCGCTGGAAAACACCATCGCCATGCTCAACCTGGACATGGTGGGCCGCATGGACGGCAATAAGCTCATCATCCAGGGAATGGAAACCGCCGTGCAGTTCGAACACCTGCTGCGCGGCCTGAACCAGCAATATGGCTTTGAACTCACGGCCCAGCCCGGCGGAGTGGGGCCCAGCGACCACACATCGTTCTACCTCAAGCAGGTTCCCGTACTGTTCCTCTTCACGGGCACACATCCCGACTACCATCGTCCCAGCGACGATTACGACAAGCTCAACCTCGAGGGCATGCGCCGCGTGGCCGCCCTCACCGCGGACCTTGTCGCCGCGATTGCCGAAACCAAGAGCCGGCCGCAATACGTGGCCACCAGCACCCCCAGCTTCAGCCGTGGCGGTGACAGGCCCTATTTCGGCAGCATTCCCGACTTCACACAAACGGGCAAAGGCTACGCCATCAGCGGTGTTGCACGCGGCAGCCCCGCCGAAAAGGCAGGATTGCTGGCTGGAGATGTCATCATCCGCTTGGGCGAGAGCCAGATCGGCAGCCTCGAAGACTTCGACAGCGCCCTCCGCAAGTACAAGGCCGGCGACAAGGTCCAGGTGATCGTCCGCCGAGGCGAGGCGGAGGTCTCTCTCGATGTTGTGCTGGAGAAGCCGCGGTAGCCAGCGGCTCCCTCCCTTAAATCGCTAGCCAGGGCGAGTCAGCGGCTTAAGGGTCCCTGCTCAGGCCCCGCCCCAATCACCTCACAGGCGACCGATCGCGCACTGCCCCTCCACCGCCTCGCTCCCCTAGAGCCAGTGAACGAACGGAAACTTGCGGCCGGTGGTGGAATGTTGTGGGCTCGGCCCGGCGGCGCAGCATAATCGCGCGTGTCCTGCTGCTGGAGGGCCACGCCATGGCTTCGGACGATACGCTTCCGCCCCCGAGCGAGTGCGCGAATCCCCTTTCTCCCGCGGCCCAGACTGAGCTGCGGGCGGGCCGCTACGAACTCGCCGAGCCGATCGGCGCCGGCGGCATGGGCGTGGTCCGCCGCGCTCGCGACACGCTCTTCGACCGAAACGTGGCCGTCAAGCTGCTCAAGCCCGAGGTGGCGGCCGATTCAGCCGGGGCCGTGCGCTTTCACTTCGAGGCCCCCATCACCGGCAAGTTGCAGCACCCGGGCATCCCCCCCGCCTATTACCTCGGCACGCTCCCCAACGCCCAGCCCTTTCTGGCCATGAAGCTCCTCAAGGGCGACACGCTGCGCGACTTGCTCAATCATCGGCAATCGCCGGCCGAGGGGCTGGGCCGCTTCATCGCCATCTTCGAGCAGGTGTGCCACGCCGTGGGCTACGCCCACGCACGTGGCGTCGTACACCTCGACCTCAAGCCTTCTAAATGTAATGGTGGGCGCACACGGCGAGGTGCAGGTGATGGACTGGGGCCTGGCCAAGGTGATTGATCCAAACCGGAAGACTGAGCGGCCGGCGGAGGAAGAGGACGATCCGGAGGCCACTGCCGCCTTCGTCACGGCGATTGACACGCCGGAGCGTGGCGGTTCGGCGACGCGGACCGGTAGTGTGCTGGGGACACCGGCGTACATGGCACCGGAGCAGGCGGCGGGGCAGATTCGCCGGCTCGACGCCCGCTCGGACGTGTTCGGGCTGGGGGCGATTCTGTGCCAGATTCTCACCGGCCATCCCCCTTATGAGGGCACGGACGACAATGAACGGCGCGTCAAGGCGGTGCGTGGCGAGCTGGGGGAGGCGTTCGCGCGGTTGGAGGCCTGTGGCGCGGAGCCGGAGCTGGTCGCCCTGTGCAAGCGCTGTCTGGCGTTCCGGCAGGAGGACCGGCCGAGGGACGGCAACGCGGTGGCGGCGGAGGTGGCGGCGATCCGGCAGGCGGCCGAAGAGCGGGCTAGGCGAGCGGAGCTGGAGCGGACCAGGGCCGAGGTGGCGGCGGCGGAGCAGGCGAAGCGTCGGCGGCTGGTGCAGTGGGCCGGAGGGCTGATTGCCGCGGTGCTGCTCTTGGGCCTGGGCATCAGCCTATGGCAGATGAACCGGGCCATCACCGCGGAAGCGGCCGCTAGGGAGGAGCGCGACGCCAAAGCGAAGGCGCTCGAGGCAGAGACCATTGCCCGGCAAAGGGCGATGACGGCCCTGCGGACGTTGACCGACGACATCGTCGAGAACCAAATGGCCCGAGCGGAAACCCTGACCGAAGAAAACAAGGCGTTCTTGAAGAAGATCATCGAGCACTTCGAGGGTTTCGCGGCGATCACGGCCAATGACGCCGAGAGCCGGGCCATCCGCGCCGAGGGATATTTCCGGGTGGGGCTGATGAGGTATCGGCTGGGGGAC
>JAIMBC010000072.1 GCA_023511675.1 Pirellulales bacterium | reverse complement strand
AGGCGTCCGCCAGGATGTCCTCATTGGCGGTAAACAGGCCCAGTTCCGTGTAGACCAGCGCGGTGGTGGGGTTGTAGTTTCCGGTGCCTAAATGCACGTACCGGCGCACCATGCCGCTTTCCTGCCGCACCACCAGCGACAGCTTGCAATGAGTCTTCAAATCGAGAAAGCCGAACACCACGTGCACGCCTGACCGTTCGAGCTGGCGGGCCCAGCTCACATTCGCCTCCTCATCGAAGCGGGCCTTCAGTTCCACCAGCGCCGTGACATGCTTGCCATTCTCGGCCGCCTGCATGAGCGCCCGCGTAATGGGCGAATCGCCGCTGGTGCGGTACAGCGTCTGCTTGATGGCCAGCACGTTGGGATCCTTGGCCGCCCGGCTGACAAACTCGACCACCGGATCGAACGAGTCGTAGGGATGGTGGAGCAAGATGTCTCCGCGCCGGATGGCGGCAAAGAGGTCCTCCCGGCCGCGTTGCCGCAGCCCCCGCGGGCTGCGCGGCGTGAAGGGGGCATCGCGCAGATGCTCCTTGCCCGGGAGGCGGGTCAACTCCAGCATGGCCGTCAAATCGAGCGGTCCGGGAATGCGGTAGATCTCGCTGTACGCATCGGGAGAACCGGGCTCGCCGACGTGTACGCCCTCCTGCTCCACGATCATGCGGATCAGCTCTTCGTTGCCGTTGGCAGCCACCTCCAGCCGCACGGCTTGCCCCCGCTGGCGGGCCTTGAGCCGGTCTTCGATCAGCCGCAGCATGTCATCCGACTCTTGCTCCAGCAGTTCGATGTCGCTGTCGCGCGTGATGCGGAAGGTCGTCCAGCACAGCACCTCGAATCCGCCGAACAGCTCCGGCAGCCGGGAGCTGATCACATCTTCCAACAAGATGAACTGGTGTTCCTCGGGATGCGGCAGGGAAACCAGCCGCGGCAACACCTGCGGAAGCTGCACCACGGCGAACAGGCTGCGCGGGCCCAGCCCGGCCTCGCGGTGGAGCATGGCCGCCAGGTACAGACCGCGATTGTGATACCGTGGGCTGGGATGGGCCGGGTCCACCGCCATGGGCGTGAGAATGGGGAAGGCCCGTTCGTAAAAGAATTTGTCCAGGACCTCCCGCTGCTCGTTGCTCAGCCGCGCCGGGCCCACCAGGCGGATTTTCTGTTCCGCCAAAAGCGGCAGCACCTTCTCGTTCCAGCAGCGGTACTGGGCTGCCACCAGTTCCTGAGTGCGCTGCGCAATCCGCTGCAACTGGGTGATGGGCCGCAGGCCGTCTGGAGCGTAGTCCTCGGGCGCACCGTCGCCAAACGCCTGTTCGCGCAGCCCCGCCACGCGGACCATGAAGAACTCGTCCAGATTCGAGCTGAAGATGCTGAGGAACTTCACGCGCTCGAGAAGGGGATTGGTGGGATCCTCGGCCTCTTCGAGCACGCGGGCGTTGAACTCCAGCCAGCTTAGCTCGCGATTGATGAAGTGTTCAGCAAGGAATTCCATGTCAGGCACGGCAACCTCTGGCGGACAACCGCCGGGGATGGGGCTGGCAAGCGGCGGCCAGTTAGCGCTGGCGGGGGCAGCACGCCTGCAAGGGCCAGCCGCACGCGGGCCCCAAGGCATTGTATCTCTTTCCGATGCGCAACCCAACCGCGAGCGGCCGAGCCGCCGGCCTTGGGGTTGCCGCTGGGCGGGCTTGGGCCAGCAGTACGGGAGATAGGAGCGCGTACGCCTCACCCCTTCCGCGGCAGGTGCCGGCAGGGTAGGCGAGGGGGCGCTGCGGGGTGGCACGCCGGTAGCAACTTTGCGGCCTGTACCGCTCCGGCGGCTGCCGCAACGGTTGAGGACCTTCAGGGCGGCGCAGGGCTTTGCGTGGCGAACGCGCACGTGATTTCATAGCGCGCGGCTGCGATCGCTTGAAGGCCTGGAAGGCATGCCGTGGCATAAAGGTGGGGCCGAGCAGCGCACAGGTCTTCTGGCCGCGCCCGTTCACCGCATGGGACGGCAGGATGGCGAGCCTTCGATGCAGCCGCACTGCAGGCGGCCCAAGCGACGCCCCCCGCTACCGCCGCCTGGCGAACGCAGGTAGACTGGCCGGCTGTCGTCCGCTCTTTCCTAGATTCCCTTGCCTTATGACTGCCTCCGCAGCCGAGTTCCCTCTGATCCGTACCGAAATAGCCGGCGTTCCAGTGATCGAGCTGGCACGTCGTTTCGGCACCCCAACGTTCGTTTACGATGCTCGCCGCATCGTCGAGCGCGTCCGCGACCTGGCCGCCTTCGACGTGGTGCGCTATGCCCAGAAGGCCTGCTCCAACCTGGCCGTACTCGACCTGCTACGACGGCAGGGGGCGCTCGTCGATGCGGTCAGTGCCGGAGAGATCGCCCGCGCCTTGGCGGCCGGCTTTCGGCCAGGGGGCGATCCGCCGCCCATCGTCTACACGGCCGATATCTTCGATCGTGAATCCCTCTCCCTGGTGCTGGCGCATGGCATCCACGTGAACTGCGGCTCTCCGGAGATGATCGAACAGCTCGGGCGGGAAGCCCCGGGCAGCGACGTGACACTGCGTATCAACCCTGGCTTTGGGCATGGGCATAGCCAGAAAACCAATACGGGGGGCGAGCAGTCCAAGCACGGCATCTGGCACGAGGATCTGCTGGAGGCGTTGCGGCTGGCAGATCGTCACAATCTGCGCGTGACGGGTTTGCACCTCCACATCGGCTCGGGGAGCGACCTGGAGCACCTGGCCCAGGTGTGCCACGCCATGGAGCGGCTGGCGCGCGAGGTGGGCCGGACTCTGACCACGATCAGCGCGGGCGGTGGATTGCCTACCCCCTACCGCCCAGGCGAGACGCGCGTGGACGTGGCGGCCTACTATCGGCTGTGGAATGAGACGCGGCGG
The DNA here is from genome assembly GCA_023511675.1 of Pirellulales bacterium. Classification (GTDB taxonomy): domain Bacteria; phylum Planctomycetota; class Planctomycetia; order Pirellulales; family JAIMBC01; genus JAIMBC01. The sequence goes on along the minus strand of JAIMBC010000072.1, from coordinate 20,166 downwards.
CGGTTAGAAGAGCACTTCGGCCACAAGCTGCGGTTGGAGATTGAACCGGGCCGGTACCTCGTGGCGGAGAGCGGCTATCTGATCACGGAGATTCGCGCGGTCAAGCGGATGGGGAGAAATCTGTTCTACCTGGTGGATGCGGGCTTCAACAATCTGGCGCGGCCCATACTGTATGGTGCCTACCATCACATGTCGCTCGTGCCGCAGGGGCTGGATGGACCGGAGGGTCCGCAGTCACGGCCGTTGCAGCGGGTCGTCGTGGGGGGCCCGCTCTGCGAGTCGGGAGACATCTTCACGCAAACCGAGGGCGGCTTTGTAGCCCAACGGGAGTTGCCCGCTGCGGCCGTGGGCGAGTTGCTGGTGATCGAAGGTGCCGGCGCCTACGGCTTTACCATGAGTTCCAATTACAATGCCAAGCCCCTGGCGGCCGAGGTGCTGCTGCTGGAAGGGCGGGCACATCTGGTCCGCCGCCGCCAGCTTCTGGAAGAACTGATGCTGGGCGAGTCGATCCCGAGCGTGTGACTAGAGGGCGTCCGGCCGCATTCCCACGCCGACGATGCTGCACGCCACAATGGGTTCGAGCCCCAGCTCCCTGGCGCGTGCGATCACCTCCGGGCTGTCGCTGCCGGGGTTCAGCCACAGCTCGCGGCAGCCCTTGGCGGCCACTTCGGGCAGCACCTGCAAGGCGACGGGCGGAGGAAGGTAGATGCTCACGCGGTCCAGCGGCACCGGTATGTCGGCCACACGCTGATAGACGGTGAGGCCCTCGATCTCGCCTCCCTTCGGGTTCACGGGGAACACGTCATATCCTGCTGCCAGATGGGCCCGCACGGCCTTGTTGCCGAACTTGGCGGGATCGGCACTGGCTCCCAGAATGGCGACAGTGGGGCCCGACATGGTCAAGGCGGCTCGGCAGGCGGAGATGATGTGGGGGGCTGTTCAGTCGCGGCGGGCATCGATGGCGGTGTTCGTCTTCTGAGAAGCGTACCACCGTTTCCAGGCATCGCTGTCGTACTGGAAATTCATGCCGTCGCTCAACAGCACGAGGGCATCGAGCACATCGGGGTTCTGCAGCTTGCGGCTGACGTACTTGGGGCCTCCGCCGAACTGGAATGCGCCGCCTCCCGTGCCAAAACCCGCCGTGGTCTGGCCGGCGGGCGTGTTATCGACCAGGAACTTGTGCGTGGTGACCAAGGCGTCGATCAGGGGAGGGATGGCGCTGGGGTCCTTCATGCGGGCCAGTCCGACCGCCGCCCGGTTCACCACCGCGTTGTCCTTGTGCCGCAGATGCTTGATGTACATCTCCACGACGGCCGGGCGAGGCTCATTGTCGAGGTAGTCCAGGCAGGTCAGCCGCACTTCCTGATCCGGATCGTTCAGGGAGCTGAGCGTCATGATGCGGTAGCCTTCCGGGGCGTTGATCTGGGCCAGCACGTCGATATACAGCTTGCGAATGCGGGGATCCTGTTCTTCTCCCAGATACTGGGCGATCGCAGGTATGGCCGCCGGATCGGTGATCTGCGAAATCTCTTGCCAGCCTTGCTCGGATCGGGAAGCGGAGTCGAGCCAGCCGCGCCAGCGTTTGAGACGCCCGTACCACTCCTTGGCGGCCAGTTCTGCCTTGCGCTGCTGCTCTTCGAGCTCGATTTCCTGGGGCAGCTTCCAGCGCGAACCCACGCGTACGTAGCCCCGCGACGTCATGATCTCCTCTTCCGTCAGCCACTTGCCCTCTACCCGCATGTATCCCAGGGCACGACGGGCGGGAAGATGCTCCGGATCAAGTTCCAGAATCCGGCGGAGATGGACCTTGCGTTGGGCAACCAGACGATGTTGCTTGCACCACTCCGCCAGTGCCCACTGCCCTTCGACTGTGTCGGCGTAGCTGTCCTTGATCCGCTCGTACTCCGCCTCCTCCGGGCGGCGCCGCACGACCTTCTTAACCTGAGACTTCTCCAGCGTGATCTGAGCGCCCGAGGACGTCTTGATCACATACCGCTGGCGCGGCTTTTCATCCCGGTTGACCAACTCTCCCTCGATCTGGCCGCCACTCTCCAGCACGAACACCTCGGTGGCCAGCGCCGCGGGCAGGGTCGTCAAACCCATGACAACGGCTACAATTAGCATGCGCACGCGGTTGCCTCCCGAAAACCGGCCTGTTCCCGCCAAACACCTCGGCCAGATGTAAGTATAAGGGGTTGCACGCCAGGGGGACAACCATTTGTTTCCCGGCGGCTCGCCGTGCGGTGCGGCTACGCAGCCCATGCCGTCGGGTCGCAGCGAGGAATTCCCATGAGCCAGTCTGCCCAACTGCACCGAGAGACTTCGCCGCAACGTGTTGCCTGCGCCGTACTTACCGTAAGCGATACACGCACGCCGCAAACCGACTCCGGCGGCGACCTCGTGGTCGAGCGCTTGCAATCCGCCGGGCACGCCGTGCTGGAACGGCAAATCGTTCGAGACGACCCGCCGGCCATCCGCTCAGCCATCCAGCGGCTGGTGGGCAGGGGAGACATCGATGCCATCCTGCTCACCGGCGGAACGGGCATCAGCTCCCGCGACCAGACGTACGAAACGGTCTCTGTGCTGTTGACGCGAACGCTGCCCGGCTACGGAGAGCTGTTCCGCTCCCTGAGCTATGCCGAGATCGGCGCCGCTGCCATGCTCAGCCGCGCTGTGGGGGGGCTGGTAGGCCAGGTGGTGGTGCTGACCATGCCCGGCTCCCCCGCCGGCGTGCGGCTGGCCATGGACCGCCTGATTGTTCCTGAACTTGCCCACCTCGTCCGCGAGGCACGGCGATAAGATCCCTGCGGCCGGTCGTTTCGGGCCCACGCAGCTGGCCCGATGCTTTCTGCCTCGCGCAAGCCCTGGGCACGGCCTTTCCCACCCCCGGCAGCGTGGCAGCTCCAGCGTAGGGCGCCGGCGCGGCACCGCCCAGCAGCCAGCGCGGCAAAAGCCAAACCTCGCAGACCAGCGGCATGCATGCCGCGAGAGCCTGCCGGCAGACGCTGCCGGCAACGCGGCATCAGGCCCTAACGCCGCGGAGCGACGCGAAAGTCATGGTAGTTGCCCACCCTGACGGTCATGTGCAGCACTTGGCCGCCTCGAAAGATCACCAGCGGCACTTCCTTGCCCACCTCGGTCAAGCTGACCAGATACACCAGGTGCTTGTCATCCTCGACGCGGCGGCCGTTGAAGCGAAGGATCACGTCGCCAGCTTCCAGGCGGGCAGCCTCCGCCGGGGCCCCCGGAGTGAGCGACAGAATCCGCGCTCCTTGTTTGCGCGGCAGGCCGATGGCGGCCGCCGCCTGCGCATCAAACTTGGAGTCCAGGTTCACGCCGAGAAAGGCCCGCACCACCTTGCCGTGCCGGATGAGCTGCCGGGCCACGTGCACCGCCATGTTGATGGGGATGCTGAAACCGATTCCCTCGCTGCCGCCCGAGTTGCTGGCGATGGCCGTATTGATGGCGATCACCTCGCCGCGAAGGTTGATCAGCGGACCGCCGCTATTGCCAGGATTGATGGGTGCATCCGTCTGCACGAAGTCTTGCAGCTCGACGTCATCCGAAAGGTCCAGATCGCGCCGGCCCTTGGCGCTGACGATGCCATGCGTCACGGAGTGGCTGAGGCCGAACGGACTGCCCATGGCCAGCACGAAATCGCCGATTTCGACCTGGTCGCTATCGCCCAGGCGGGCCGCCACCAGGCCCTCGGCCTGGATGGCCATCACCGCCACGTCAGTGTAGGGGTCGGCCCACACGCGGCGCGGATGAATGGTGCGGCCATCGGCCAGGTTGATGGAGATGTCGGCCAGTTCGGCCTGCCTGATGACGTGGCGATTCGTCAGGATGTAGAGCTGGCCATCCAGCTCGATGATCACGCCCGAACCAGCTTCTTCGATGGTGCCACGGCGGGCCGTAGCACTGTTGTCCTGCTTGTGCGCCTCGATGTGGACCACGGTCGGGCTGGCAAGCCGGACAACGGTTTTGATGATGCGGGCATGGTGGTCGAGCTGAGGGGCCTGTTCCACGAGCCAGTCATACAGGCGCTGGCGTTCGGCGGGAGAGTCGAACGCTTCTTCGAGCAGGGCCTCATCGGACGAGGCCGGCTGGCCTAATGCGGCCGGCAACAGCAGCAACCACGCCGGCAACCCTGCCACCACCAGGGCCGCGGCCAGCAGGCGGTGCGTGAGGGCGGGCATTGGGCGCTACGGCACGTCGAGTTCGATGTCGCCCAGGGACAAGTCCGCGTCGGCGTCGCCCGTGTCCTGCAACCGGCCCCAGTCCGCCTCATGGCTGCGGGAGATACCCTGCCGCTCCGCCTCCCGCTGGCAATTGATGCACAAGGTGGCATAGGGGAGCGCGTTGAGCCGAGCCATGGGAATGCGGCCGTTGCACATCTCGCAGATACCATACTGGCCGGTTCGCATCCGCTCTAGGGCGTTCTCGATGCTGGCCAGCTCGCGGCTCTCCACCTCTGCCAATTGCGAGTTGATCTCGTTTTGGGCACTATCCAGCGCAAAATCCACCACGTCTCCGGCGCTCTGCTCGCGCAACTGCTTGAGCAAGCTCAGATCGCCGGCCAGAGCCTTGCGGAGCGCGTCTCGCCTCATCACGAGGATGTCGCGCATCTTCAGAATTGCTTCTTTGCGTGCCATGTTGCTCCACCATCGCTGTCCGATCTGGCCCACGCCGCAGGGCTATGCCCCCCTACAGTGAAGGCTGCCATCGAACTCCTTCAGAAGTGCCAGTTCTCCCAGTTCCCATCGAGTTGACCACCGCTGGACCTGAATCGGCCGCTCTCAGCAGCAACCCAACTATACTACGCCCCAGGGCCACAAGAGGTCGAACAAATCGGCCGGCCATTTCAACTTTGCAGCCGGGGGTTGTGTGTTGGTAACTTATTAAACGCCAAATACTTACATCAAGCAGCCCCGCTGCCGGCGCCAGGAGCTGAGCCTGTGCTGCCTGAACTTGTCGGACACCGCACGCTTGGTTGCAGGCCCGCTCTGTTCAACGGCCGCTGGCCCGCGCGGCCTCGTCCACGCGATGCCAGCCTCGAATGCCTTCCGATAATCGGCAAATCCTGCCCAGATATCGAGCCGAATTTGCCGGTGCGGCAGGCCTTCCCGTATACAACGGACGCCATCGAGCGTGACAGCCACGAATCTGCCCCTCACCGCGGAGCGAGCCTTGCTCAAGCGACAGCACTCCGCAGCCCAGCAGCCTTGCCCTCTCGGCAGGGCCACAGCCAACTCGGCAGGGCCACAGCCAACTCGGCAGGGCCACAGCCAGCGACTCGCCGACTCCCCGGCTGCAATCGGCAGCCTGCCCGTCGAACCTGCCCAGCGTGCCCCCGAGCACAGGGGTTTCCGGCAGAGTCGCGGCTGCTACCCCCTGACACGGCGGGCCTTTGCGTCCCTGGTCTGGCGGCCAACTCGACTCATCGTTTGCTCCCCACCCCCCGAAATCCCCTGCGGTACCCCCAGCCTGGCTGCGCCGGCATGGCCCCATGAGATCCGCCGCACGGCACTGCGGCATGGCGGCATGGTTTCGCCGCGCCAACCCGAGGCAGTGCCCCGGTATAACCGCTGTGGTCATGCGCCATCGCCAAACCTGTAAAGGATTGCCGAGTCCTGGCGCAGCCCGTGTTGGCTCTGCTGGTTTCGCCCTACGGGTGCTGGGCAGTCCCTGCTCTTTTGACTTACTAGACCCTGCAAGCTAGATGAGGGGAGGAACTCCGCCCTCAGGCCCCAAAGACTTCCAGTGCTGCCGTGAATTGCACCGAATCTTCCCTCGCCGTTCCGCTTTCGGGGCTCCAGCCGCCGACGGGGTTTGAGCCCCCTCACGATGCCAATCCCAACGGGGCGGCCGGTGGTGAAACGGCGGCCGACGCTCCCACAGGCGCCACATGTGGCCGCTGGTCGCTGGTCTACCGCTGCGAAGGCAGAGCAGAGCAGGTGCTCACCCACCCGCCAGCGCGGGTTCTGGCAGGCTCTTCGCCCGAATGCCACCTGCAACTGCGCGGAGCAGGTGTGGCCGCCCAGCATTGCCTGCTGCTGCTAGGCGCCGAACGTGCAGCCGTTCGTGCCTTGCAGGCTGAGATCCTGGTCAACGGCAGACCCGCCCTCGAGTCTGCGCTGGAGCCGGGCGATGTGCTACGGCTGGGGCCCTACGAGGTGGAACTCAGAGCGCAACAAACACTGCAAGTTGATGCCCGCGGCTCCACCCGCGCAAGCGTCTCTACCAGCGAATACGGCCCCGACAGCGAAAGCGGCCCCGCCTCCGCGCCGGCAGTTGGGACGGAGGCCGCCAGCGTGTCGCGGGGCGCGTCCACCACAGGAAACGAGCCTTTGCCCGACAGACAGCGTGAGGTCGGCAGCGAGCATGAGGCCGTCAGCGTGTCTGCGGTGCGCAGCGGTGATCAGGCCGCGCGTGGCGATAAGCCGGCTGGAGATGCCGCAGTGCCAGGCCAGACGGCAAGGGCGCCGGCGGGGGGCGGCCACGCCGCCGAGCCGGTCTGGGCGGTGCGATCCCAGGCACGTCCAGACGCGGGGCAGCGCCAGGGGCAAGAGGTAAACTGGCTCTCGCGGGCTGAAGCCCTCTTGCAGCATGCCAGCGAGATGACGGCTTTTCTGGCCGAGATCGAGGCCCGGCGCGCCGATTCGGAGCGTGCCATCGAGCAGATCGAACGTGAACAGGCTCGCCTGGCGGAGCTGGAAACGCAGTTGGCGCGGCGGGCCACGGAGCTGGTTGAGCGAGAGCAGCAGCATCGCCTGCTCGAAAGCGAGTTTTACCGGCGAGAGCAGGGATGGCTGCGGGCACAAGCCGCGATTCAAGCACGCCTCCAAGCAGAGCAGCAGCAGTTGCAGGCGCGCTTTGGCGAGCTGGAAGCTGCTCGCCAGGCATTCCACGCCGAGGTGGAGGCCCGGCTGCAAGAGCTGGCGGAACTGCGCCGTGGGCTCGACGCGGCACGTGCCGAACTACAGGCTGCTCAGGGCGAGGCGGCGAGACAGCGGCAGGAACTCGAGGCAGCCCAGCAAGAACTGCACCAACGCCAGACGAAGCTGCATCAGGAGGAACAAGAGATTGCCGCCGGCCGCCAGGCATTACAGGATGCACAGCGGCAGCTCGAGGCAGTACGCGAGGCGTGGCTTGCGGAACACATGGCGGCTCAAGGCCGGGTCGCCGCAGAGGAACAGCGGCTGCAATTGCTGGCGGGAGAGCTGGAGGCGGCTCGGCAGGCCCTGGCGCGCGGCTACGAGCAGCAGCGTGCCGAGTCCGCCGCCGCACGCCGACAACTCAAGGATCTCTCCGACCGCCTGGAGTCGGACCGGCAGGCCTTGCTGTCCCGCGAACGCAACCTCGCTGCCCAGGAAGGCGAACTGGCCGACGCCCGCGCTGCCCTGGACGCCGAACGCGCCGCGCTGGCGGAGCGACAGGCAGCCCTGGAGCAGTCTCGCCTCGCCCTCGATCAACTTCGCCAGGTCTGGCTGGCAGAACATCTCGAGGCCGAAAACCGCCTGGCGGATCGTGAGCAACGTCTGCGTCTGCAAGCAGCCGAGCAAGATGCCGCCCGACAGGCCCTGGCCGCCAGCGCCGAAGAACAGCAGCGCATGCTCGAAGCCCGCCTGCGCGAGGCCGAGGCCCAGGTCATCCAAGCCGAGCGCCGACTGGCCGAGCTGCATGTGCAGGAGGAAGAACTCCATGCCCGCCAGGCCACGCTCGCCCAAAAGTGCCAGGAATTGGAAGCTCGCCACAGCGAGCTGTCACAGCGCGAAGCCGCCCTGGCTCAGGAAAGGCTCGCCCTCGAAGCAGCACAACGGGCCTGGCAAACACAACAAGCAGAGTCGGCCACCCAGTACGCCGCCCGAGAAGCCGAGCTAAACACAAAAGCCGAGACCCTTGCCCAGCTCCAGGTCCAGCTCAATGACCTTTCGGCCCAGCTCGAAGAACAACAGGCCGTGCTGCTGGCAGAACAGGCCCGGCTGGCTGAAGAGCAGGCAGCCTTTTACGCGCAACGGGAACAGCTCGACCAGCGCCAGCAGCAGCTCGAACAGCAGCAGGCCGAGCTGGATCAGCGTCAAGCACAGCTCGATCAACAGCAGGCCCGGCTGGCTGAGGAGCAGGCACGCTTCCATGCGCAACAGGAACACCTCGACCAGCGCCAGCAGCAGCTCGAACAGCAGCAGGCCGAGCTGGATCAGCGGCAGGCACTGCTCGATCAACAGCAGGCCCGGCTGGCTGAGGAGCAGACCCGCCTGCCACAGCAATCGGCCCCCCTTCATGACCAGCCAGGTTGCATGCCCGCGCAGCCCGGTGGCAGCGGCCACACCTCGCTGCCGTTTGCCGGCACTCACCAGCCGCCGCAGGATGCTCAGGCCGCGTGGCAAGAACCTGAGCTGGCCGCCTCCCTGGCAGCCTTGCAGCGAGCCCAGGCAGAGTTGGCTGCCCAGCGCGAGCAACTGGAAACGGCCCAGACCAACCTGCAACTCGCTCAGGCACAGCTCGACGAGCGCTGTCAGGAAGTCGAGACGCGCGCCATGCAGATCCGCGCTGCACAACAACAGCTCGAGCAGGAACAGGCCCAGTGGGCAGAGCAGCGGACCCGCGAGGAGGCAGAACTGGCAGCATCCCGGCGAGCCGTAGAAGCCGCTCAGCGCGAGGCACGGCTGAGAGTACGGCTGCTTGCATCAGATGACGAACAGCACGAAAGCCCCCCCTCGAACATGCCGCAACGGGAGGACGAGCAGCCCCCGCAGCCGCAGGCAGAGGACGAGCAGGTTGAGACGTTGTCTTCCTATGAAGCCTGGAAGAGACGGCTTCTCCAGCAAGAGGACGATGAGGAGCAACCCGCCGCCTGCTCAGTACAGCGCGAACGGTCTACACAGACTGAACGCGCGACAGAGTCTGAACAGTTATCGGCGGCGCATCGCCCCACACGTCACGCATTGGAGCAAGAGGACCAATTGGAGCAAGAGGACCAAGAGGAAGACTCCCTGAGCCACCACCTGAACCAGTTCTGGCAGCGTCTCAGCCAGCATGCCGCGGCTCGTGCTCCGGCGGCCGAGCCCGCTCAACAGCCTGCCAACGAACCAGCGGGCAAGAACGCGCCGAAAGAAGAGCCGAAGCGCCGCCGTCCATCTGGCCAGCCGCCCCCGGAACGCTTCACAGACCTGTCCGTCCTCCGCGAGGTGGCCCTACACAATGCCCGCGAGGCCATCACGGCGCATGAACGCCGCAGGCAGCGCCGTTGGCAGCAGATCAAGCTCGCGGTGGCTGGGGTGGGGCTGGGTTTGGGTGGCGCGAGGCTGCTGCTGCCTCAGTACGCCCTGGGGTCGGCAGGGCTTGGGCTAGCCGCGATGAGCGTGGGCTGCCTCGCACTGGCCTGGTGGCTCGCAACAGCGATGGGCCTGACACGACGTGGGCGCGGTGGACGTTGTACGTCCCTGGCTGCTAGCACGGGCGAAGAGGAGGCCCAGGGCTTCGCCCAGGGAACGGCCCAGCAGGACGCTGATGCCGGCGGCCGTTGTGACTCGCCATCTGGCACGCTGTGCGTCGACGTGCCTGAATCTCCGCTGGGTGGGGAGCAGGCGTAGCCGCGGCGCTGCAAGCTGTTGGGCACGGCGTCTAGCGGCGGAATGGCCGGCGCCGGCTTGTGCGGGGCGGGCCGCTGCGTGGCCTTTCGTGGGGGGCACGGGCCTGCTTGAGCAGACTGACAAGCAGGCTGAGTTGCTCGGGGCTGAGGTGCCCAAGCTGCCGCAGGTGGCATTTCTTGACAGGCTCATCGAGCTGGCGCAACAGCGAGAGGCCCTTGTCGGTGATGCCGACCAGCACCTGTCGGCGGTTCTCGGCGGGCCGGACGCGCTCAGCCAGTCCTTGCCGTTCCAACTTATCGACGAGACGGGTGATGTCGGGGGCTCGCGTGACCAGGCGGGAGGCCAGCTCGAGGGTTGGCAGCGTCTGAGGATGGACGTTGCGCAGTAGCCGCAAGGCGTTATACTGCTGGGCGCTAAGGCCGTGCGGTGTGAAGAGTTCGTCCTCGAAGGCGCGGAGGCAGTCGTAGGTCCGCCAAAGATTGAGATAGGCCTCTTGCTGGGGGGAGTCGAAGGGCGGAAGGGGGTGGGAAGGGCGAGAAGGGGCTGACATGGGGGCCGATTGTAGCGGTCGATAGCCCTTGCCAGAAACCCTTCGTTGGGCTTACGTTATGCGCCTATGGCATGGCGACCCCTCGTTCCTGTAGAGCGGCTGGCGAGCAAGGCGTTGAGGTGGAGCCACCCCCTTGCGCGGCGGGGGGCCGTACGGACTGCAAGCGCATGGGCGTGGCGGCTGCACGCTGGCGGGGCCGAGGCACCCGTGGCGGGAGGAACGGCCCGACGGGATGCCAGAACGGCCCGCGTGGAAGCGGTATTGTTTCTGGCGGGAGAGCCCCTTTCCAGCCGAAAAATCAGTCAGCTTGCCAGCTTGGCTGACGGCACGGAAGCCCGTACATTAATCCGCCGGCTCAATGCCTGGTACGATAGAGAGGAAGCGGCATTCAGGATCGAGGAGGTTGCAGGCGGCTTTCAATTGGTCACGCGTCCAAGGTATGCTTTGTGGCTGCGGCGATTGGCCCCTGGTGAAGGAAGTCTGCGCTTGTCTCCGCCGGCTCTGGAGACGTTGGCCGTCGTGGCATACCGGCAGCCGGTGTTACGGGCGGAGATTGAGTCCATTCGCGGTGTGCAGTGCGGCGAAGTGCTGCGGCAGTTGATGGAGCGAGATCTGGTGAAGATTGTCGGCAAATCGCCCGAGTTGGGCCGCCCGTTCCTTTATGGCACCACACGTCGATTCCTGGAGGTCTTCGGACTGCGCGGTCTGCAAGACCTGCCGGGCCTGGATAAGTTCGCACCCAGCGGCAGCCCAGTCCAGGCGCCGTTGCCACACGCCTCGCCACCCCAAACGCCCTCTGCGAAACTGCCCACTGCATACAACGGCCCTGACCCGGCAGGCCGGCCGATTGCGGACGGCCCTCTGTCCGCGGTGCAGGACCACGGAATCAACCCAATTGTACCAACAGAGGAGTCTCACGTGACCACGATCTCCACAGAGGAGCAGGTTCTGGAAGAACGGCTTGACTGTGCGCCCTTGCTGGTGGCGCTCTCTCCCCGCGCGGACGACGACGACGATTTCGACGAATACGACGAGGAAGACGAAGACTTCGAGGACGAAGACGACCTCGACGAAGACGAGGAAGACGAAGAGGAGGACGAGGAAGAAGACGAAGAGGATTATGACGACGAGGACTATGAGGAGGACGAATGGGAAGAAGTCGACGACGAGGATGATTGGGAGGACGAAGACGAGTTCGACGAAGACGACGAGGACGACGAGGAGGATTGGGAAGACGAGGATGAAGATTGATCGTGCCGCTGGCGCCGGCAAGACGCTGACGCCGGCAGCGGAGTGACAGTCAGTGTCAGGTCTCGGGCGTTGCAGGGGACGCCGTAGGGGGCAACGCTCGGGTGCCACCGGCGGTGCTCGCAGGAGGCCAGCCCTCACGGGAGGTGGACCGCTCCGGGCTGAGAGACAGCACGTTGGGTTGACGAGCGCGCCGGTTGCCAATTCCGTCGCCTAACTGCGGCAGCCTGGTCGGACGCGCCGGGCAGCCGGTGTGTCAATGAGCGAACCATGCCCCGGCCCGCCAGGGTTGCCTCGTGGGTAGGACCTTGCAGGTTCAGGCACGGGGGCCGGCAGCGCGAGGGCCGCCTAAGGGTTCGGCTGCGCCGCCAGTTCGTTGAGCATGGCGATGATCTCGTCGGCCACGCGTTCGCCGGTACCCTCCTCGGCAAAGCTGTGCAGCCCCATCCACGTCTGGTAGCCGCCGAGGGCGTGCCCATCCCGATCCGGCAGGTAGCCAATCCAGTCGTTGGCGAGTTCGGCCACATACGTGTACTTGAAGGGCGAACGCGCCTTGATGTCCAGCCCTAGCGATGTGAAGTACTCGGCGGGCACGCCGGCCAGCGCCACGTCGCCCAGCAGGATCACTTGCAGCCAGGTCTGCCGCTCTTCTCCCTGATGGGGCGCAAGCTGCCGCCGCATGCGCGCAAACACCCTGCGCACATACTCCCCGTGTTCTCCAAGGTAAGCGCTCGTGTAGCGCACCACCTTGGCGTCTTCAAGCTGCTCATCGAACGAACGCACGCGGAATGTAAAGGACCGCCGCAAGGCGGCCACACGCCCAACCCGCATCGGCTGGGCCTGCGCGCGTGCCTCGCGTATGGCCCGCTTCATACGCTCGATCGCCTCCGGAACAGGCACCTGGTAGATGTTGTGCGTGGAACCCGAGGCCCCTTCCAGAAAGCAGACCACGCCCCCCAGCTCTCCCTCCAGTTCCTGGGCTGCCAGCCCGTAGAAGCTCGGGGAACGCACATCTCGGCCGCAGCGCGTGCCCAGCGTATGCGTGGAGTGGTTGTAGATCAGTGCCCGAGTTTGCCCCTGCGCCGTGCGAAAGTCGATCACCGGTAGCTGCGGATCGAACGGACCCGTGGGAACAATGTTCTGCCCCGCCTCCCGCAGCGGATTGATCCAGGTGATGTTGCCGTCGGGGAGCTTCAACCGGCTATTCGCCCCGACCGTTTTCTCTTCTCCGAGGTGAAAATAAAGCCGGGCTTCCTCCAGCCGGGAATGCGCCTCGCACACCGCCTGCACCATGCCGCGGCGCAGCTCCTCGCAGAAGCGAAGCGAGACGCCAAAGTCGTGTGCGGGGGCAGTGCTGGGAGCATAGTGCGTATGCGTGGCGTTGATCAACACGTGGCTGGGGGGTATGCCCGTGGCTTGCTCTATTTCGGCCGTGGCAGCCTCCACGATCCAGCGCGGGATCCACAGCACGTCGCAGCCAACGATCGCCACCGTGCTTGTGCCGGGATGCTGCACCACCACCGCCACGGCACGCAGCTCCCCTTCTTGTTCATCGCTATAGCGAGCCGAGAGCATCCCGCCCAGGACCATCGTGCCGTCTGCCTTGAGGTTGGTCGCCGCCGCGCCTACCCGCAGCGGCGGCTCGTCCGCACAGGGCGCGCTCGACGCAGCGGCATACCAGCACAACACCGCACAGCCCCCGCAGATCACGTATCGGCGTGAAAACATCGTGCGCACCTCGCTTGTCAAACCGCACTGGACCTCAAACTCTTCGCCCCGCTCTTTCCTCGCCTCTCTCTACTCTCTACGCTCTTCTGTACGCCAGGTTCCACTCCTTACCCTCCGCTTTATGCTCTGGTCTCATGCCAGCATCTCCCACTACTGCCGAGTACGATCCTTACGCCTTGCCGCCAGACGCCCTCCGTGAGCCGCCGCAGAGCCTGTGGGCTGCGTTCAGACAAATTGGGCCGGGCATCATTTTGGCGGGCAGCATTGTGGGGACGGGGGAGCTGCTGCTCACCACCTCGCTGGGTGCCCGCCATGGGTTCACCTTCCTCTGGCTGATCCTGTTTAGCTGCGTGGTTAAGGTGTTCGTCCAGGTGGAGCTGGGCCGGTATGCCATCTCGTCGGGCAAGCCGACGCTGGGGGGGCTTAATGAACTGCCCGGACCGCGGCTGGGAGCCCATTGGCTGGTATGGTGGTGGTTTTTCATGCTGCTGGCCACCGTTTCTCAGCTCGGGGCCATGGTGGGAGGCGTGGGGCAGGCGCTGAATTTCGCCTTCCCGCGTGCGAGCGTCTGGCTGGCCGAGCGGCTGGAGCCTCTTTGGCCCGCTGCGGGCTCATGGTTGCAGGCGCGCCCGGAACATCCGTGGGCCGTACTAACCAGCCTGGCGGCCATTGTGTTGTTGCTTAGCGGCGGTTACAAGAGGCTGGAGAGGCTGACCACGGCGCTGATGGTCATGGTCACGGCGACCACCATCCTCTGCGTGGCAGCGGTGCAGTTCACGCCCCAGTTCCGGATCGGCCTGGCGGATCTGCGCGAGGGCTTTTCTCTCTCGCTTCCCGCGGCGGGGCTGGCGGCTGCATTCGCCGCGTTTGGGATAACCGGCGTGGGGGCCAGCGAGTTATACGCCTATCCCTACTGGTGCCTGGAGAAGGGCTACGCGCGCTATGCTGGACCACGCCAGAACAACGCAGAGTGGCTGCGGCGGGCAAAAGGCTGGCTGCGAGTGATGAAGCTCGACTCGTGGGCCAGCATGGTGGTGTTCACAGTCGCTACCGTGGCATTCTACTGCATGGGGGCATTGGTGCTGCACCGGCAAGGGCTCGACCCGCGCGGACCGGCCATGATGGAAACGCTGGCCAAGATGTACGCCCAGTTGTTTGGGCCGTGGACGCACATCGTGTTTCTGGTGTTCGCCTGGGCCGTGTTGTTCAAGACGCTGTATGTAGCTTCGGCGGGCCACGCACGCTTGACGGCAGACTTTCTCAGCCTGGGCGGGTGGGTGCGGTACACGCAATCACAGCAGCGGGCGCGCATGATCCGTGCCGGGTGTGTATTTTATCCGGCCCTGGCTCTGGCACTGTACTTGTTTGTTGGCGAGCCGCGAGGCATGACGATTGCAGGGGGCTTTGCCCAGGGGGTGACGTTGCCCATCATCGCCGGCGCCACCATCTACTTGCGCTACCACCGCACCGATCCGCGCCTGGCACCTTCGCGGCCGGCCGACGCTTGCCTTTGGCTCGCCTTCCTGCTGCTGGCCGCGTTTGCCGTCTACGCCGTCTGGGATGCAATCAGCAAGCTGTTGGCAGGCTGACGGACGGTCCTCGACCATCAATCGTTCAGGCCGAGGTCCGTGTTGAACGCCTCTTGGATGATCCGGTTCTCGGCTGCGTCGTGTGCCCGCAAGGTCGTGAAGAACTCGCGCAGCAGCCGCGACAGCTCCGGCCCTACCTGACTCTGCGTTACACACCGACGGGCCATGTCGAGGATCTGCGCCATTTGCTGCAGCATCACGGGGTGCTCGTTGACCAGGCGCTGAGCCTGGGGCCCGAATCGCGGTGCGATGGCCAGCGCTTCTTCCATGTAGCCGCCGGCCTCCTCCTCCGCAAAATGCTCGCGCAGGTGGCGATCCAGATCTTCGACGGCCGCCAGCAGTGCCTGTACCTCGACCGTGGCCCAGCGCGCCGCCTGCGCCGCGGCGAGCAGCTTTTCTATCTCCCGAACCATCGCGCGCAGCTCAAGGTGATCCGCGCGGACGCCTTCGATGTAAGCATAAAGGCGGGCATCAATCATGGCTGTATCTCCCGGCAGCCGGCACGTCATAAACGTCGGCGCCTGAGCAGTTCGGGCTGCCACCCCACCTTGCCGCAAGTACCGTGCCGCACAGATGTAACCGTATTTCATTACTGCAACGAGACTTATGGATTGTATCCCTGCCGCGTGGCCGCCCCAATTGTGCCCTTCCGCACACAGATGGTTCAGAACGGCGCGCACCGAGCGGTGCCGGCGCACTGGCTGCCCCCATGGCTGGTCCCTATCGCTGGCCACCTCATCGCACGGCCAAGCCGCGGGCTGTCCGAGCCGCTGGTTGTCCCAAGCCCGCGTCGGCATGCCCTGGTTGCGAACGCAAACGCGCTTGCAGTGAAAGCCACGCGGCCGGTCTTGCATGGGCGGACCTGCTGTGGAACCCCTCTTGCCGCAGGCCCGCTTGGCATCGAGGCGGCTTTCTCCGACGGCAGTTCAGCGGCCTTGTCAGAATGGCATGGGGGACGGTGTGTCCGCCTCGAATACGAAAGAAGCATCTGTGCGTGCGTTGCGCCTTGGTGCCCTCTTGTGCTTCCGCCCTTCTTGGTGGCGTTGGTGCTCTTCGTGGTTGGTGATCTTCTTGGTGCCGTTGGTCCCGTTTGTGGTTCTGATCTTCTTGGTGGCCTTGGTGCTCTTCGTGGTTGGTGATCTTCTTGGTGGCGTTGGTGCCCTTTGTGGTTCTCTCTTTTCTGTAGGTGGTTCTGGCCTCCGCACCGAAAGCGGGGCCGCTTTCCCGCAGGCCAATACCCTGTTTTGCGCGTAACGGTTATGCTAGAGAAAAGCAGCCGATCGATCTGCAATGAGCATTGCCGATAGCGATTCCAGCACGTCTGCCGCCCAAGGGCCGCCTCCTGGCATGGATGGCGTGCCGGTGCCGCGCCATGCCAGCCAGACCATCTGGCTGGACGGGGAGGTACTGGCCTGCGCCTGTCCGAATTGCGGGGCCCCCATGTCGGTCCGCCTCTGGCTGCTGGTGGCTGACTGCTGGCGATGTGGCACCAGTGTCGAGCTGACAGAGGAACAAGAACAGCAGGCGCTGGCACTGCTGCGCCAGCGGGCCGCGCAACGCAGCGAGCCGGCAGCGGCCAGCACGCCTCAACGGCCGCCTCCCGCCACACGGCCCAAGTCGCCAGCACCGCATCCCCCTTCCAGAGCGGTAGCGGCGCCTCAGGCGGCTGGCCGGCCCAAGTGGCGAGATTCTCCCGACACGTCCCCGCCGCACGCCAGCCCCGCCCCGCCACGCAGCATGGCACGGCTGCCCCCTGCCGCCACAACACCTGAGAGAGAAACCTCGCTCTGGGAATCGGCCGCCACCCAGCATCTGCTCTGCTGGCTGGTCAGCCTGCTGGTGCACATGCTGCTGATCATCCTGCTGGGAACCTGGCTGATCGAGCCTGCGCCTCCCCGAAATCTGATCCTGGCCCTCGAAGCCAACACGCTGGATGTGGGCGGCCAGGCCGAACAAGTGGATGCAGCCGAGCCGCTCGAGTTCGACGATCCCGGCTCCCTGCTGGAGACCCAAGCGGTCAAGCTAGCCACGGCACCGGAGAGCTTTGGCCAGGTGGAAGCGCCACAGGGCGAGTCCCCCGCCCCCGAAGTTGTCGACGACGTAAGCCTGCCCGAACTGCCACGCGGCCCAAGAGACATCGGCCGCCTGCTCGCGGGGCGCGACCCGCGCTTGCGGCAGCGGCTCGTCGAGGCCGAAGGCGGCACCATCTACACCGAGGCGGCCGTGGCCCGCGGCCTCGAATGGCTGGCGCGGCATCAAAACAGCAACGGGAGCTGGAGCCTCGATGCCTTCTCCTCGGCCGGAGACTGCAACGGCCGCTGCCGTGGCGCGGGCCGCAACAGCGATATGGCGGGCACGGCCCTGGCGCTGTTGCCCTTCTTGGGCGCGGGCCAAACCCAACTGAAAGGACAGTACCAGGAGGTCGTGGCCCGCGGCCTCCGCTTCTTGATGGAGCACCAGGCCCCCAATGGCGACCTGCGATACCCCGGCCATGGCCAAATGTATGCCCACGGACTCGCTACCATCGCCCTGTGCGAGGCTTACGCGCTCACCAAGAATGCCCGCCTCAAGGACCATGCCCAGCGCGGACTGGATTTCATCGTCCAAGCACAGCACAGCGAGGGGGGGTGGCGTTACGAACCGGGCCAGGCGGGCGACACAAGCATTGTGGGCTGGCAGCTCATGGCGCTGCGCAGCGGCCAGATGGCTTATTTGAACGTGCCCGACGAGGTGTTCGTCAAGGCGAACCACTTTCTGGACCTGGTACAAACCGACCGGCGCCGCGGCCTGTTCGGATACATGCCGGGGCACCAGGCCACGGCGGCCATGACCGCTGAGGGACTTCTCAGCCGCCAGTACTCGGGCTGGCGGCCTAGCGACCAGCGCTTGCAGGCGGGGCTGGATTGGCTGCTGGAACGCCACTTGCCCCGGCGCGACTGGCCGAACATGTACTACTGGTATTATGCCACGCAGGCCATGCACCACATGGGCGGGGAGCGCTGGCAGCGGTGGAACCAGGTGCTGCCGGCTATTCTGGTCAGTCTGCAAGAAACCGAGGGACACGAGGCCGGAAGCTGGACGCCGCGCGTCGATCTCGATCCCGTGGGAGGGCGCGTGTACATGACCGCGCTGGCTGTCTGCACCCTGGAGGTGTACTACCGTCATTTGCCGCTCTATGGGCAAGAGGCTGTGGCCGGCGAGGCGCAGCAAGGCAAGTCCAAGAAAAAGCCCCGGGAGTAACCCTGTTCCGCCGCACGGCTGCTGAGCGGCATCAGCCTTGGGCGTGCGATGACCGCGCACCATGTGCGCCGGCGTTTCTTGCCCCGCCGCGTGCGCGCAGGGCCGACGCTTCGCACAGGCGGCCTGTGGGCTGCGGTCACGCAGCGGTGGTATTTACACGCTGCAATGCACGCGTGGCTATTCCCAGCAGCTTGGGCACGCGCCCGCCGCCTCTAGAACAGCGACGTGAGAGGTTCTCCCTCCTCCAGCAGATTGTACGGCCGATTCTGATTGTCGTAGGCCGTCAGATCGTGAATGCCCATTGCATGGTACACGGTCTTGGTGATGTCGGCAGGCGTAACCGGGTTCTTCACCGGGTAAGCGGCAATGCGATCGCTCGCGCCGTACGTTTGACCGCCGCGGATGCCGCCGCCGGCCAGCACGTCGGTCAGGCAGTGCGTCCAATGGTCCCGGCCATTGCCGTAGACGCCGCCGGAGCGCGGGTCGCCAATCTTGGGCGTGCGCCCCATCTCGCTGGTCACCAACAACAGCGTCTGCTCCAGCAGGCCGCGCACATGCAGATCCTCGATCAGGGCCGAGAAGCCGCGGTCGAATTCCGGCAACAGGTCCTCCTTGAGACAGTTGAAATTGTTGCCGTGCGTGTCCCATTCGCCGGCACTGGCGCATTTCTTGGCCAGCTTGGCCTCGTTCTCCATCCAGAACACCGTGACGAAGGGGACGCCGGCTTCCACCAACCTGCGGGCTAGCAGCAAACTCATGCCATTCACCGTCTCTCCGTAACGCTCGCGGAGCGCAGCCGCCTCGCCTGACAGGTCGAAGGCCGCCGCCGTGCGTGCGGACGTGAGCAGTCCCAGGGCGCGTTCGTGGTGGCGCTCCCAGGTCAGCACCTGCTCGTGGACGTCGAACGCACGGCGTGCCGCATCTATCTCGCTAAGCAGGGCGCGCCGCTCCAGAAGTCGCTTGGCGGTGATGCCCCCTTCCAGCACCAGCGCCGGTGCCTGGAACTTCAGCGGTGCCTCCAGGCTGCCGTGAACGTACAGCGGATCATGCTCCACGCCGAGCCGTGCGGCAAACTGGCCCGGCCGCGTGTACGGCGCCTTGCTGGGCATGTGCGGCAGCGTGATGGCATTCGGCAGGAACTCGTGGGGATCGCGCTTTGCAGCCACCACCGAGCCCATGAAAGGCCAATCATCCCTGAACGGAGTGCGGTTGTTACCCAACGATAAGAAGCTGGGATCCGGCACGTGGCCCGTCAGGTTGTAATAGTACCCCGCATGGTGGTCGTTGGTGTTCACCGTGGCGCCCACCGAGTTGACGAGCACCAGATGATGGGCCTGCCTGGCCAGAAGCGGCAAATGCTCGCACAATCGCACTCCCGGCGCCGTGGTCTCGATGGGCCGGAACGGTCCCCGATACTCCGAGGGAGCCTCCGGTTTGAGGTCCCACATGTCAATGTGCGAGGCCCCGCCGCACAAGAAAAACAAAATCGTCGAGCGAGCCGTACCCCTTGCCGCGGGCTGCACTGAACCGGCCGAGGCCGCCCCAGGCCTGCCGAATGCCAATCCCGCAAATCCCAGGCCAGAGGCCACCAAGAACTTTCTGCGGTGCATGGGTGCTTCTCTTTCTACCTTTCGGTATTTCGCATCGGCCGCACCTGGGCAAAGCCCCCCAAGCTGGCAATGCCGATGAAACACCTGTTTCGCAATCCCCGGGCCGTGGGCGCTGCAAGCGGCTGCCTTGCGCGGCTGGCTCTCGCAGCGTCGACCATGGCACCTGCCGGCACCACGGCTTGCTGACAGCCAGTCTACCCATCAATCAACATTGATGCAACAGAACGTGCGGCCGCGGTCCACTGCCGCCGCGGCATGCCGCCAGCACCTCCGGGTGGCTCCGTTGCTGTGCCCCAGTGCGGCAAAGCCGCGCAGGGGTCGAGCGCCGCGTGGAACGGAGGCTGTTCATGCCGCCACTCACGGTTGCTGCGCAGCTTGTGCGTTGCCGCTGAGCGTGTGCCTGGGCGGTTCGCGCAGCAGCATCACCACCAGTGCCGCCGGGGCAAACAGCACCGAGGCATAGACCATGGCCCGCCCGTGGTCTCCTACCGGCGCCAGCAGGCCGAAAAACACCGTCCCCGCCGCCGCGGCCAGCCGGCCGATGTTATAACAGAACCCCGCCCCGGTGGTCCGCAGCAGCGTGGGAAACAAGGGAGGCAGGTACA
>JAIMBC010000071.1 GCA_023511675.1 Pirellulales bacterium | reverse complement strand
CTGTACAATTTGCATCGCACACAAATCTGGCGAATGAAGCTCCGTATCCTGACACTTGAGGGAAGCCAGCGGACCATGGCCGCGCCTCCGCCGCCGGTATCGCCAAACCCGCCTTATGTGCCGGTAGATCGGCTATGACCAATCCGCTTTATGTCGCGATCGACACGCCATATCTTGACGACGCACTTGAACTCACGCGCCGCATCAGGGATCAGGTCGGGGGCGTGAAACTCGGCCTCGAATTTTTCTGCGCCAATGGTCATCACGGCGTGCATGAGGTGCAGAAACTGGGGCTTCCCATTTTTCTGGACCTGAAGCTTCACGATATTCCGAACACGGTTGCAAAGGCGATGCAGGCAATCAACGTGCTTGAGCCAGCTATTGTCACAATTCACGCAGCTGGTGGCCGCGCGATGATGGAAGATGCAAAGGCGGCTGCCGGTGCCCATACAAAAGTGGTGGCCGTCACTGTGCTGACAAGCCTCGATGACCACGACCTTAGCCGTGTTGGCGTAGCTGATAGCCCTGAACTTCAGGTCGCTCGCCTCGCAGCGCTCGCGCAGGAAGCAGGCCTGGACGGCATTGTGTGTTCAGGCCATGAAGTAAAAGCAGCCAAAAAGGCCTGGAAGGACGGATTTTTTGTTGTGCCTGGCCTCCGTCCTGCTGGTGGGAATAGCGGAGACCAGAAACGCACTGTAACGCCTAGACAGGCCCGTGACGATGGCGCAAGCATATTGGTCATCGGCAGACCCATCACCAAATCGACCAGCCCTGACGACGCTGCACGGGCCATTATGGGCACGCTTTAGTGCCTGACCACGCTACGCCGAATCTCCCGTCACGCGACTATGAAAAGACCATCGCATTTTACGGTCTTTTGGGATTCGAAACAGCCTGGCATGATGACGGTTGGCTAATTCTGGAACGCGGCGGCGTGATGCTGGTGGCATCGTTTGCCGTGGGGCGGGCCCAGCAACTGATCTACTTGCTGCAGGTGCTGATCCAACAGGGGCGGATCCCGGAGCTGCCGGTGTATCTGGATAGCCCGATGTCGGTGGACGCCAGCAACATCTTCGCCTCGCACGCCGAGGATCATGATCTGAGCGAGGGCCGCATCGCGGGCAATCGCGGGGCGGTGGGCGGAAAAAACGTGCGGCTGGCCCGCACCGTCGCGGAGAGCAAGCGCATCAACGCCGAGGAGGGACCCGCGGTGATCATCTCGTCCTCCGGCATGATGACCGGGGGGCGGATTCTGCACCATTTGAAGCGCCGGCTGCCGGATCCGCAGAACACCATCGTGCTCGGGGGATTCATGGCCGCCGGCACGCGCGGCCGGGCGCTGCAAGAGGGTGCGGACAGGCTGCGAATTCATGGCGCGGATGTTCCAGTGCGGGCACACATTGAGGCGGTCTCCGCCTTATCCGGGCATGCCGGCCGGAGCGAACTGCTACGGTGGCTGGGCGCACTCGAACCGCCGCGGCAGGTATTCCTCACCCACGGAGAGCCGGAGGGGCTGGCCGCGCTGGCAGCAGAGCTGCGCCAGGCACGGGGCTGGAACACTTGCATGCCGAGGTTGCATCAAGAGTTTGAGCTGGAGGAGACATCGTGAACGATCCATTGCTTCCTCCACACGTCCAGGCGAACCTGAACGCCATTCTGGCCTCGCCCAGCTACGTGCTGGCGGAGCAAGATGTGGCCTTTCTCGCCCGTCCCGAACTGCGTCCCGTGCGCATGCAGCTTGAGCTGCTGAAGCCCGAGATGGCCTTTCGAGAGCAGGGCGTGCACTCCACCATCGTTCTGTTCGGGGGCACACAGGTGGTGGAGCGACCCGAGGCCGAACGCCGACTGGCAGCCGCGCGCGCGAGGCTCGCTGACCATCCCGACGACCCCGCCGCTCGCCGCGCGGTGGCTCGGGCCGAGCGTATCCTTGCCAAATGCCGCTACTACGACGAGGCGCGGGAGTTTGCACGCCTGGTCTCGGCTGCCTGCCAGAAAGAGGGAGAACCAGCAGACTACGTGATCGTCACGGGCGGCGGCCCCGGCATCATGGAGGCCGGAAACCGGGGAGCCTTCGATGCCGGTGCCAAGTCTATCGGCCTGAATATCACCTTGCCTGCGGAGCAGCGGCCCAATCCTTACATCACGCCCGAACTCTGCTTCCAGTTTCACTATTTTGCCCTGCGCAAGCTGCACTTCTTGCTGCGAGCCCGAGCCTTGGTGATCTTCCCCGGCGGCTTCGGCACCCTCGACGAGCTGACCGATGCGCTCACCCTGCGCCAAACGCGGCGGATGCAGGCCATTCCGATTGTGCTCTACGGCCGCGAATACTGGCAGCGTGCGATTGACTTTCAGTTCCTGGCAGACGAGGGCGTGATTGCCGACGCCGACCTGGACCTGATCACCTACGCGGAAACCCCGCAAGAGGCCTGGGACGCCATCTTGCGGTTCCACCGCGAGTCGGCGGCCACACCATGAGCAGCGAACTGGCAGCCGGCCGCATGCAGATCCAGGCGGCAGATGCAGACGAGACGCGGCCCGTTGCCCTGATCACCGGGGCCGGTGCGCCGCGGATCGGCGCCTGTGTGGCCGATACGCTGGCCCGGCATGGCTATCGGCTGGCACTGCACGCCCGCACCTCGCTCGCCCAGGCCGAGGCGCGAGCGCAGGCGTATCAGCAACAGGGGGTCCAGGCCCTGGCGGTCGGGGGAGACCTGCGCGAGGAGCGGGACGTGGCGCAGATAGTAGAGCGGGTACTGGAGCGGTTTGGACGCGTGGATGCCCTGGTGAATTGCGCCGCCGTGTGGCAGCGCAAGCCGTTGGAGCAGGTGGCGGCAGCGGATGTGCGGCTGCACCTGGAAGTGAACCTGCTGGGCACATTTCTGTGTTGCCAGCGGGTTGGACTGGTGATGGTGCGTCAGGCGGAAGGGGGGGCAATCGTCAATGTCGGAGACTGGGCGGTGGCCCGGCCTTATCGGGACTACGCGGCGTACTTTCCTTCGAAAGGGGGTATTCCCGCGCTTACGCGAGCCTTTGCCGTGGAATTGGCCTCGCGCAATCCGCGCGTGCGGGTCAATGTGGTCCTTCCAGGCCCAGTGATGCTGCCGCCGGACTTGCCGGAGGATGAGCGTGCCGCGGCCATTGCCGGCACGCTGTTACGGCGCGAGGGCCGTCCGCAACATGTGGCCGATGCGGTGCTGTTCTTGTTGCAGTGCGATTATATCACCGGCGTCTGCCTGCCCGTGGATGGCGGCCGATCGATTGCCCCTTGAGGCAGCACAGATATGATGGGGAACAGCGCCAAGTTCGGCGAAGCTGGCACCCGAGTGCAGGCAGGTGCAGGCTGCGTAGGGCGGCAAACGCCCTGGGTGTGGCCTGGTGCGGATGTGGCACCAGCCAGGCTGGCTTGAGGCGGCACGGGCTTAAGGCAAAAGCGGCGCAGTGCGGGGCTGATCTGGCGCGCGGCTGGCATGAGGCAGGGCTAGCCCAGTTCGTGGTACGTGCCAAGGATGCTGGGATGGGGCCGTGTGCGGGCCACCTTCTGCCGCTTTGCAAGCTTCGAGGGGCTTGCGATAATAAAGAGATGGGGGGCGCGGCGGTTGGCCGTCCGGCGAGCGTGTGCGCCCGGCCAGTGGAAACCGGTGGCGGAGCCTCGCATCGCGAGCATGCTGCCGCTCGCCTTGCTGCTGTGGAGGAGAGATCGGCCCTGTGGAACGCACAACGCGTAGCGGACATACTGTGGTGGTCGTGCTTTCGGCCTTGCTGCTCGTGGGAGCGGGAGGCTGCGCCCCTGCCGATCTGGCAGAGCCGAGCAGCGAGCCGGCGGCGGCATCGGTAACGGGGCTGGATCCGCGGGCGTATGAGCTGCCGGAGGCTGCCACGGCTGCGGAGCTGGCAGAGTTCATCGATCGCATGCGGGCCTTCCGGCCCAGCACGGTCAGCCGAGATGAATTGAATGAGCATCGGCGGCTTTCATCGCTGGCCATTATCAAGGGGGCGGAGCGGCTGTTGGAGATGAAGCCGGACGCGATCCTGGAAGAGCAGGCTCAACTGCGGCGGTTCGAGGCGCTGTTCATGCTGGCCAAGTACGGGGATGCAGACGCAGCAGGCAAGCTGCGTGAGTTGGCAGATGCGTTGCGCGAGCATCCCAGCCCTGCCGTGACAGACATGGCCGTGCTGTACACGCTCACTCGGGGGGTGGAGCGTCTGTTAGAAGGGGGGCTCTCGGCCGCTGAAAGGCGCCAGCTTGTCGAGGAGGCGCACGCGGAGCTGAGCAGCGAGAGCTTCGATCCCCGCATGGCGGACCTGGCCGTGGAGCTAACGCGCTCCCTGGAACGGGTGGGAGACCGGGAGCTGGCGCTGAGTGGGGGAGAACGTTTCGCCGCCGTTCTGGCGGCGCGTCCCGAGTACGCAGATCAGCTTGACGCGCTGCAAGGCACCGTTCGCCGCCTGGGGCTGGTCGGGCGAAAACTTTCGTTGCAAGGCTTCCTGCCCTCAGGAGAGGCCCTGGGCGCTTCTCGGTTTGAGGGCAAGGTCGTATTGGTGGATTTCTGGGCCACCTGGTGCCGGCCTTGCCTCGAAGAATTGCCTCGCCTGAAAGGCCTGTACGAGATGTACCAGCCGCTGGGCTTTGAGATCCTCGGCGTGAGTCTGGACGAGAATCGCGAGGACTTGCAGGCATTCCTGGCGCAGCGGCGATTGCCCTGGCCCGTGATTTGCGGCCGAAATGCTGAGGAAGCTGGCTTTGCTCATCCCCTGGCAGCAGCTTGTGGCGTTAACGAATTGCCCACCACGCTGTTGCTCGACCGCGGCGGGGTGGTGGTAGCCGTGGACGTGTATGGAGAGGACATTGAGCGCCGTTTGCACACCTTGCTGAGCGATACCGCATCTGCACAGACCGATACGGCCGCAGGCGCTCCACGCAGCACTTCCACGAACGAGGAGCAGGCGGCGCAGCAGCCACCTTCTCCACAGAGTGAAGACCGTTCCCAAGCAGAGCCTGATGCCTCCGCTGCGCCGGCTCCGGCCGTGGCCACACCGAGCGAGGTGCAGGCTCCGTCCGGAGCCCCAGCCGTAACGGGTGCAGCAGACCCGGCAGCGCCAGCCGGCCAGCAGGGCGACCCTGCGGCTGAGGCGGAGCCCGCTGGGGAAAGCCCGCCGGAGCTGCCGGCCAACCCATACCTGGCTCCGCAGCGATATACCGCTGAAGAGCTGGCAGCGTACCTGGAGCGGGCGCTGGCCAAGCCGCGGCGTGTGCAAGAGCGGCCCGGGTTTCTGGAGGCGGTGGTGGAGGCCGCGGACCGCATTCTTGCCAGCGATGCGCATGAGGAGCTGAAACGGGCGGCGCTGCTGGCCAAGTTCCGCGGCCTGCAAGGCCTGGCCGATGCGGGGGACAAGGCCGCAGGGCGGGCACTGAGCGAACTGGTCGATGCCCATGCGAACGATGCGCATCCGGAGGTGGCGGCGGAGGTGCGCCTGCACCTCTTGGCTCGCCGCGCTGCTCAGGCCGATACTCTGCCTGCCGATGAGTTGGCACGCTTGCTGGAGGAACTCAGCGTGTACTTTAGCGAGACCGAGCTGGGTCATCGCCACTTGTCGCTGGCATCGGCGGCGGTGCGGGCCGTCAACCTGCTGCCGGATGCCGCGGCGGCAGCCCAGTGGTACCGACGGCTCGGAGAGCTGTTTGCAAGCAGTGAGGACCGGCAGTTAGCGAACTACGGCAAGAAGTTGCGCCGTGCCAAGGCAGCACGGACCTTGGTGGGGCAGAAGCTGGAGCTGGAAGGCACCGCTGCGGACGGACGCCCCTTGCTGTGGGAGTCTTATCGGGGAAAAGTGGTCCTGGTCGATTTCTGGGCCACGTGGTGCGGACCATGCCGCGAAGAGCTGCCGCACATCAAGCAGCAATATGAGCGATGGCACCAGCGCGGGTTTGACGTGGTGGGCATCAGTCTCGATCAGGACAAAGAGGCGCTGTTATCGTTCATCAAGGCCGAGGGCATTGCGTGGGTGAACCTGTGCGGCGAAGGAGAGGCCGCGGGCTGGAACCATCCCCTGGCGGTCAAGTATGGTGTCCAGGCAATTCCCTACGCGCTGCTGGTGGACCAGGAGGGAAAGGTCGTGGCCGAAGGAGTGCGGGGCGTGCAGCTCGAGGAGATGCTCGGCCGGCTGCTGGGCGAGCCGTCCGAGCCGTGATCGGCAGTGGTCCCCAAAGCCTTTGATGGGAAATGGCCGGCAGTAGCAAGTGGATGGTGGATGCGAGGGAGGATGAGCCTGTGGGGCGCGTGGTCCGCCGCGCGCTGCGAGCACGGTTGCAGGTCGTCGAGCGATTCTTGCCGCGTGCCGCATTCCAGGCGGAACAGGATGTGGAGTATGTGCACCAGTTGCGCGTGGCGACGCGGCGCGCCATGGCAGTAATCTCGTTGTGCCAGGACGCCTTGCCGCGCAAGCGAGCACGTTGGTTTCGCCGCAAGCTGCGCCGCATGCGGCGGGCGGCGGGAGCAGCGCGCAACTGGGACGTGATGCTGGAGCGGCTGACGGCGTACGCCGCGGCATTGGAACCTCACGAACGCACCCTGGTGTGCGAATGGGCAGCCGGCCGGCGCCAGCAGGTTCAAGCAGAACTAGAGCGTTTGGGGCAGCGATTCAAGCCACGCCGATTGCGGCGCAAGCGGATGGCATTGCTGCGCCGCATTCGCTGGCGCGGCTCGGGGCCCGCACCCCGATTTGGAAGGCTGGCCCGGCTGGCCCTGGCCAGGGCTGATGAGCGGTTCCAGGCGGCAGCGGCAGGCGACCTCACGCGGATCGACGGCCTGCACCAGTTGCGCATCCGCGGCAAGCAACTCCGATATGCCCTGGAGGTATTTGGTGCCGCCGCGGATCTCTCGCTCCGCGATCGCATCTACCCTTTGGTGCAACAACTGCAGGACCAGCTTGGCGAATTGAACGATTACGCCATGGCCTGCGAGCTGCTGGATGCTGAGCTGCGAGCGCCTTGCGGCAGCCAGCCGGCGGCGGTGCTCCGTCCCTTCTTAGCTGCGCAACAGGCCGGCCTGGCGGAACTGCAATCGCGGTTTTTGATCTGGTGGCGCAGCCCGCAGGCTGACGAACTGCGTCAGAATCTGGCCATGCTGGCCGAAAAGCCGCCCGTCCCAAGCTGCAGTGAGGCTCGACAGGATGCCGCCTATGGTGATTGACGTTCGTGCCGCCGATGATCCGCGCGACGTGGTGCATCGCACCGTCCAGGACCTGGCACAAGGCCGCCTGCTCGGCCTGCCGACGGAAACCCTCTACCACGCCGCCGCCAGCGCGCTGTGTGAGCCAGCCGTGGAGCGGCTTGCCCAGGCAGCCGCCGGCAAGCCGGAAGCGGCACTCGTACTCGCCGTGCGCAGCGCCGATGAAGCCCTGGATTACCTCCCAGAACTCTCCGGTACAGCGCTGCGTCTGGCACGCCGCTGCTGGCCCGGCCCCGTAACGCTGCTGTTTCCAGACCACCATCCGGATAGTTTGCTGAGGCAGCTTAGCCCGCGGGTGCAGGAATTGCTGCTCGTGGAGGGCGGCATTGCCATGAGCTGCTCGGCACATTGGCTGCTGGTAGAGGTCTTGCGCCTGCTGGCGGGCCCGGTGGTCTTGAGCGGACGATGCGCACCGGAGGCTTCCACGGCGCAGCAGTTCGCTCAGTGTGCAACGGAACTGGACCTGGTTCTGGATGACGGGCGCAGCCATTACGCGCAGCCGGCAACGGTGGTGCGGGTCCGTTCCGACGGCTACCAGGTTGTGCGGCCGGGTGTCGTGTCAGCCCAGACCATCGAGTACTTGACCAGCACCGTGGTGCTGTTTGTCTGCACGGGGAACACCTGCCGCAGCCCGATGGCCGAGACGCTGTTCCGCGCTGCGGCTGCCCGCAAGTTGGGCTGCGCTCCGGACGAGCTGCACAGCCGGGGATTGCATGTGGTCTCGGCCGGCCTGGCGGCCATTGCCGGCGGGCCGGCCAGCCCCGAGGCCGTGGCGGTGATGCAAGAGCGAGGCTTGAATCTGGCGGACCATGCCAGCCAGCCGATCAGCGAGCGGCTGCTGCAACAGGCAGACTTGATTCTGACCATGACACGCTCCCACCGGGAGGCGATTGTGAGCCAGTGGCCCGCTCTGGCCGGGCGCGTCCACCTGTTGTGCCGCGACGGTAGCGACGTGGGCGATCCGGTCGGAGGGACGCTGGAACAGTATCGCCGCTGTGCCGAGCAGATCGAGCGGCAGGTTGCGGCGTGGTTGGAGGAGGTGCTGGTTCATCGCGCGGGCGAGCCTATCCAGTGAGGTGCCACCATGCGCATTGCCATCGGCAGCGATCATCGCGGGCTGCAAGTCAAGGAGCGTGTTGTGGAACTGGTGCGGCAACTCGGCCATGAGGTGGTGGACCTGGGCACGCACTCGCCGGAGAGCGTGGACTATCCGGACATCGCCCGCCAGGTAGCTGGCCCGGTGGGACGCGGAGAGTTCGATCGAGGCATCCTGGTGTGCGGCAGCGGCATCGGCATGGCCATTGCGGCCAACAAGCTGCCCGGCGTGCGCGCTGCCCCCTGCCACGATGAGTTCTCTGCGGAAATGAGCCGCCGGCACAACGACCTGAATGTGCTCTGCCTTTCGGCAGACATGCTGGGTGCGAGGCTGATCGATCGGATGGTGGAAATCTGGCTGAGTACGGAGTTCGAAGGAGGGCGGCATGCCCGCCGCGTGGAGAAGATCCGTGCCCTCGAACAGGAGTTTCTCGGTGAGGGGGGCAGTGGCGGCACCTCCTGTCGCTGAGCGGCCGGGCCCCATCCGCCGCCTGGCGAACCGTGGCGCCAAGGCCGTGCATCCAGCAAGCAGGGCAGGCGCGTGTAGCGTTCGGGCTCCCCGACGTCCGGCACGTCCGTTACGCCCCATGGCGTCACAGTGTGTGGATCGACAGCACGCCCTTGCGGCCCGCGCTGCGAGTGCTGACAATACGCGCTTTGCCTCCTGCACCAGCGAGCCCACTGATGGCTGAGAAACCCACCGTGATCCTCAGCGGCTTTGCCGACGAAGCCGCCAACCAGAAGACAGCCGTCCAGCAGTTCTGTGCCTTTGCCGCGCTGGGCCTGCAATACTACAGCCTGCGGTTCATCGACGCGGGCCAGGGCATCAAGAACGTGATGCAACTCACGCTCAAGGAGATCCAGTATCTACGGCACCTGGAGGACGAGTACGGTTTGAACGTGGCCTCGATCGGTTCTCCGCTGGGCAAGGTCAAGCTGCGCGACGTGGAAGACGGCACGAAGAACGCCTACATCCCCTTCAAGAAGTATCTGAAGAACGAGGTGCAGCGGGCCTGCGAGCTGGCGCACGCCTTTGAAACCAAGCTGATCCGCGGGTTTTCTTTTTATCCCCCCAAGGGCGCAAACCCCTGGGACTATCTCTCCCAGGCCGTGGAGCAGCTTGGCGCCATCGCCGAGGCCTGCCACCGCTCGGACCTGACCTACGGACTGGAGATCGAGGCCAACCTCGTCGGCCAGACGGGCGAACTGATGCGCGAACTCCATCGTCAGGTGAATCACCCCGCACTGGTACTCATCTTCGATGCAGCCAATATCCTCTGCCAGGGATATACCGCGGCCGAGGTGTTCGAGCAGTATCAGATGATGAAAGCGGGCCTGGGCTGGATGCACATCAAGGATTACCGCCATCCGCGCCCGCCGCAGCGCCAGGGCCACGTCGACGAAGATGCCCTGCGCCACTTCGTACCGGCCGACATGGGCGATGCCGCTCACGAGATCATCCTGCGAGACTTCCGCGAGCAGCTTCCCAAGCTGCACCAGCGGCTGCACCGGCGGGGTATTCCCGGCGTGTTTCTGGATCTGGAGCCGCACGTGAAGGGGGGCGGCCAATTTGGCGGGTTCAGCGGCCCAGACGGCTTTGGTGTCGCGCTGCGCGGGCTGTGCCGCGTGCTGGATTACGTCGGCATCGGCTACCGCCTGCGAGACTTTGAAGACATTCGCTGCGCCCGAGGTTTTTGACCCATGACGGCAGAGCCGGGGTTTGCGGGCTTGCGCGTGGCAGCCTTCGAAAGCCGGCGTGCCGAGGAGATGGCGCGGCTGATCGAGCGGCATGGCGGCGTGCCCTTTGTCAGCCCCTCCATGCGTGAGGTGCCGCTGCAAGAGAATCCCGAAGCGATCACCTTGGCCCACCGGCTGCTGGCCGGGGAGATCGACGTGGTGGTGCTCTTGACGGGGGTGGGGACGCGGCACTGGCTGGCTCAGGTCGAGCGGCACGTGGGCCGCCAGAGATTCATCGACGCCCTGGCCGACGTCATCACGGTGGTGCGTGGTCCCAAGCCCGCAGCGGTGCTCAAAGAGTGGGGCCTGGAGCCCACGCATCGCGTGCCCGAGCCGAACACCTGGCGCGAGTTGGTGCGCACCCTGGACCAGCACGTGCCGCTGGCCAATCTCACCGTGGCCGTGCAGGAGTATGGCCAGCCGAATCTCAGCCTGCTGGCCAACCTGGAGGCACGCGGCGCGCGGGTGCTGCCACTGAAGGTTTACGCCTGGGACCTGCCCGAAGACACCTCTCGCCTGCAAGAGAACCTCCGCGCTGTGGCCGGTGGTCAACGCGAAGTGGCCCTGTTCACCTCGGCCCACCAGGTGGTGAATGTGCTGCGGATGAGCGAACAGCTTGGCCTCTCGGCGGAATTGCTGCCACGTTTTCAGCGGCTGGTTGTGGCCTCCATCGGCCCCACTACCAGCGAGATGCTACGCGAGTGCGGTCTGCCCGTGGACATCGAGCCCGACCATCCCAAAATGGGCCAGCTTGTCGCGGCGGCCGCAGCCCACGCGCATGCCTTGCTGGCAGAGAAACGCGGCCCACAGCCTTCCCTTGCGCAAGAGGGGCCGCCTGAGCCGTTCCATGCCAGCCCGCGCTTGCAATCCGGCACGCCGGGGCACGCGGCCGCGCCACCTCAAACCGCCGCCGCCCCGCAGGCAGGCGTGCCCTGTGGCCCGGCGGCCAGTCTGCTGGTACGTGCCTGCCGCGGCCAGGCCACGGATCGTACGCCCATCTGGCTGATGCGCCAGGCGGGCCGCTACCTGCCCGAATACCGAGAAGTGCGTGCGCGCGTAGGCTTTCTGGAGCTGTGCAAGAATCCCCAGTTGTGTGCCGAGGTGATGATCTCTGCCGTCAAGCGGCTGGGAGTCGATGCAGCCATTATCTTCGCCGACCTGTTGCCCATGCTCGAGCCGATGGGGGCCCAGCTTGAGTACCAGAGGGGCGAGGGGCCTGTGATCCACAACCCCATTCGCACCGCGGCCGACGTCTCACGGCTGCGAGAGCTTCAAGGCCCCGAACTGCCCTTTGTCTACGAGACGGTGCGTCTCACTCGAGCTGGCCTGCCCCACGAGATTGCGGTGATTGGCTTTGCGGGAGCGCCCTTCACCCTGGCCAGCTACCTCATCGAAGGCGGAGGTAGCAGACATTACACGCACACCAAACGGTTGATGTACCGCGATCCGCCCGCCTGGCATGCCCTGCTGGGCTGCCTCGCTCGCTCGATCTCCCGCTATCTGCTCGAGCAAGTCCGGGCCGGTGCCGACGTGGTGCAACTCTTCGATAGCTGGGTAGGCTGCCTGGGCCCAGAAGATTATCGCCGCTATGTCCTGCCGCACACCCGCGCCGTGATCGAAAGCCTTGAGCCGCACGTTCCCACGATCAGTTTCTTCACGGGAAACCCTGCCCTGATTGCATCCGTGGCCGAGGCGGGCGGCTCCGTCGTGGGCGTCGATTGGCGCATACGCCTCGACGAAGCCTGGCAGCAGTTGCAGCCTGGCAAGGGGATCCAGGGTAATCTCGACCCCGCCGTGCTTTTGGCCAGCCCCGAGGTTGTGCGGCGTGCTGCGCAGGAGATCCTTCGCCAGGCAGCGGGCCGGCCCGGGCACGTGTTCAACCTCGGCCATGGCGTGTTGCCCGAGACGCCGCCAGAAAACGTGCTGCTGCTGGTAGAGACGGTCAAGGAGTTCAGTGCACGGCGGTGACGACCCTCCGGTCGTCACACGCAACACCGGCTGCGCGGAAAGGCGTACGCGGCAAGCCCGGCTGCTTGCCGGCAGGGCCTGTCTCTCGCCGAGCACGCTCGGCAAGGAAAATCTGTTCGCGCGGCTAGAGAAGTCTCACGGCGGTCTGAGCGGGCGGCACCGAGGGCACGCTGCGATACTCGGCACTCTCGATGAGGGCCATCTGCACTTGCCGTTGCGTGGCCCCGGCGCGCAACTGTGCAACCCACCATGCCAGGCCGTCTGGATCGGCATCGCGCTGCAAGTACTGCCGGTACCACGCGGCGACGAGGTTGCCATAGTTCTCGTCGCTTTGCACAAAGCCCAGCACGACCTGTTGCCGGCTGGCAGCGCTTCGATCGAGCAGGTCTACCCAGTAGGCGAGCCCGGCCGGCTCCGGCTCGCGC
Organism: Pirellulales bacterium; assembly: GCA_023511675.1. Classification (GTDB taxonomy): domain Bacteria; phylum Planctomycetota; class Planctomycetia; order Pirellulales; family JAIMBC01; genus JAIMBC01. The sequence goes on along the minus strand of JAIMBC010000071.1, from coordinate 10,600 downwards.
GCCAGCAGCCTGCGGTACAGTTCGGTCACCCAGCCCGTGTGACTGCCGCCGGCGCTGGCGAAGAACTCCGCCGAGGCCGCAATGCCGGCGACGACCTGTTCCGGGCCGCCCGTACGCCGCCACACGTCTTTCCACCAGGCGAGGCCGTCCGCCTCGGCCTCGCGCAGCAAGTAGCTGCGGTACATCTGCCGGATGATCGGGTCGAGCCGCTCGTCGCTTTCGAAGATCCCGGCCGCGACCGCACCGGAGGTGGCGCCCTGTCGCAGCTTCTGCAACCAGTACAAAAGTCCCGCCTCTTCCGGCTCGCGGCCGAGCACCTGCAGATACAGCTTGCGCACCACCGCCGCCCGCTGATCCAGCAGGCGCACTTCTGTAGCGGCACTGCCGCCGTGGCCGTCGTCGGCGCGGTAAGTGAAGCGGTCGAATCCCGCAAACGTGACGCCGGGCGTGTACGAGAAGCTGCCATCTGTTGCCAGCAGGAGCGTGCCATACTGGGTTCCCTCGATCCGCAAAACCGCGAGCGGTTCGCCATCGCCGTCGGTATCGTTTGCCAAGAGACCCATGCCGGCGGGCACTTGCACCGAGCCGCTTCCCAAAAGGTACGCGTCCCTGATGGCCTGCGGGATGCTGTTGCCCGGCTGCACAACAGTAACTGTGACCACATGATCGACATAGGCACCGGCCAGGTCGGTGGCTCGCACGCTCACCTGAGCCACGCCGCTGCGTCCCGAAGTGAAATCCAGCACCAACCGGCCGCCTTCCACCACCGCCGCCAGTATTGTCGGATTGTCGTTGCCCGCCAACGCGAAGCTCAGGCGATCGCCTGCCGCCTGGTCCGGATCGCTGAATACGTCGTTCAGCTCGAAAGACACATTTGCCGCCGTATCGGCGAACACGAGCGGTGCCACGGGCATTGCCACCACCGGCGGCTGGTTGCCTTGCGGCGGAAATGCAAAATTCACCATCCCTCGGCCGATGCCCGAGATGAAGTCCACTGCCACGTTCTCCGCCACGCTCACCACCGCCGTGGCCGTGCCGACAAACCCGGCTCCCGAAGCCGCAACCGTGTATGTGCCCGCAGGTACCTTGAGGGACCATCCTCCGACAGCGTTGGTCTGTGTACTGAAAGCGCCCGCAACAATTGCCACCCCCCCCAACCCCTCGCCCGGGTCATAGCGGAGATTGCCGTTGTCGTCACGGAACACGACGCCCGTCAGAAACATGTCTGCCGGGTTGCTCCGCGTGGCATGCACCACCCAGTAGTTCCGATACCGGGCGGAGGCATTGAAGCCGTGGCCCACGCCAATCTCGCGGTTATCGCGATTGAAGTCGTCGATGCCCAGCAGATGATTGCGGTGCCCAGGCGGGGATATGCCCGCATCTTCGATCAGCAGCGCCAGCGGCTCAGCCGCCGCCCCGAAGTAGGTGCCCGCCGCGATGGACTCAATGTAGTTCGCATTGTTCGGCCACACGGCCGGCAGAGGATAGCCGTGGTCGCGGGCCATCTTGTTGGGCCAGTCCCCGCTCACCTGGCTCTGATGCCCGAAGTAGTTGCGTGCCGCCATCTCCTCCGCGTGAAAGCCCGCCGAGGCGAACAGGCTCTCGTTCACCGCCAGGGGCGGCCGGGCTGGCACGTACGAAAGGTCCACGCTCAGCCCCATCTCCTGTTGATAAGCCACGGGATCGTGGCGGGCGCGGTTCAACAGATAGACGAAGTACTGCTCCTGTGCCGAAACCGACAGCAGCGCCCGCTCCTCAAGCACCTCCAAGCGTAACGGCCGCTCGCGGCACGCAGGCCGCCCGATGATGCTGGGCATTTCCGGGAACTCGTTGGCTCTACACCCCGCCGACGCAGCGGCACGACACGAACGGTGAATCGAACACTTCACCGCAAACACATGAACCGCGCCACGGGCGACTCCAACCAAATTAGCCTACGGCCGACGCGGCTGGAAGCCGCCGGGCGGTGGCGCGGGGCCGGGGCCGCCGGGCGGAGCAGGCAGCAGAGCGCCCAGACCGGCACGCAGCTCCTCCTCTTGCAACAGGCCGTCTCCGTTGGCGTCCCATTCCGCGAACAAGCGATCCATGCCCGAGGCAAACTCGGCCTGCGAAATCATGCCGTTTCCATCGGCGTCCAGACGGTTTCTCAGGGGAGCTGCCAGCATGCCCGCGGGCCCGCCCGGCGGGCCAAAGCCCGGACCAAATCCCATCGCCGGCACATACCCCTTGCGCCGTCCGGCAAGCTGCCGGGTCACAGACTCGGCTCGCAACTTCACGAAGTCCGCTACCGGTATGGCCGCCGCAAACGGCCCTGCCGGCGGGCCAAAGCCAAATCCTACGTCCTGCCGCTTGTCACCCGCCTCGCGATCCCGAGCCACCAGACTGCCGAGCTGACGTTCCAGCGTTTGGATATCGCCCAGCAGCTTGCCCGAGTCGAACACCTCTTTGAGGATCCGCCGCAGCTCCGCCAGGTACGCCTGCTTGACCTCGGGCATGGCCAGCAAGCGATCGATCAGCTTGTTTTCCCCCACATGGGGATGCTCGATGCTCAGATCTGCCAACTGCTCCGGCGTGCCGTAGATGAAGAACGCACCGAAGGCCAGATCCAGATCCCACGGGATGAACGTGAAGCGGCCCGTCTCGGGCACCAGGTACAGGTAGTAGTTGTGTCCCAAGCCAATGAATCCGTCGAGGCTGGCCAGCAAGGTATTGACCGCCAGGAAGCGCACGAATCCGGGGACGTCGAGATAACCTCCGATCTTCTGGCGGAACTCTGCCTCATCCGCCCGATTGACGAGGCGCGCCAGCTCGATGAGCCTTTGCCAACCCTGTTCGTTCTCGGCTCCGCTGCGTGGATTGTAAGGGCCTTCGTATGCCTCGCGTGCGTCTCCCAGGTACGGCAGGCCGCGTATTCCCTCGGGCTTGAGCAACAGGCCGCGGCCCTTGCCGAAATGTGCCTTGAGGAACTTCTGATCCACCTGTTCCACCACCGTGTACAGGCCCACGTACTCATGTTGGTGGCGCCCCGGCACGGTGAGCCACACCTCGGCAAACGCCGTGCGCGGGGCAGCAACTCCCGCCGCGCGAAACACAGCATACGCCAGCACCTCGCGCAGCTTGGTGGGATCCATCGCGCCGCTGTTCAGGTTCAGCTTGCTCAGCCCATGAAAGGCCAGCTTGGCATCATAGCGGTCGAAGTCCAGCTTGAACGATCGCTTCAGCGCGCGTGCGGAGATCAGATAGGTGCCGTTGCCTTTGTACCGAAGGCCCACCCCTGGCAGGGTCTGGCCGTCGATCTCCACGTCTGCGGGAACGTACTCGAACTCAAACCCGAAGCGGCCTGCGCCGAAGTCCGCGCTGCCCGGCGGCGGGCCGCCTCGGCCGCCGGGACCGCCCGGCCCGAACGGCATGGCGGGCGGCGGCGGCTCCATCTTCTGATAGTTCTCCGGCGAGATCTTGATGTGGACCGCATGCACCACTGCCAGCCCAAATACCTCGTCACCACCAGCCTCGTTTTCAGCTTGTGCGGCCCAAGCCAGGCGTAGCCCGCCGCTGGCGACCCCAACCCAGCCCACGAACAACACACATGCTGTGCAGAACAACCGTTTGGTCATGGTGGTAATTCTCCAACCTAATCGGCCCAGCCCGTGGATCAGGGCCGCCTCACCGTCCCGGCACGGCCCCTTGCACTTGCGTGAACGAGCCCGCTCGCCTCGCGCGACCGCTGGACATGAGGCTCCTCCCTCGTGCGGCGCCGTTTGCACTGCGGCCCGTCACACACGGCGACGTACATCGTACCGCGTAACCCCAGCCCATGCCAGCAAGCGGGCGCAGTGGGTATGGCAGACGGTGTGTCCCGGTCTTGTCTCCTTTACCCCTCGTTCCCAGGCTCCTGCGTGGGAACGCACTCTCCGCGAGGCTCCGCCTCGATCGCCGTTGCGCCGCCCCTGGGAGCGCGGGCGGCCCGCCCGCAGCACAGTGCGCAGGCGGGCAAGATGCCCGGACCCCGTTCGCTCGACTCCTGCCTGGGAACGAGGCGCAACTCCTTAACGGCATCTTCCGTTAGTGCGGTCGCAGGAGTGCCGCATCGCGTAGCTGCGGCGCGCTCGCCGCAGGCAGTAACATTTGGGGGCCACCCATGGTGGCAGAGGTTGAAGTGAGGGAGCGTGCACGGCCGCGGCTGGCCGTTCGGTGGCTGCTCACGACCGCGTGGGCCGCCGGTGGTGCTGCTCTCGTCGTGGGTGGCTTGTATGCGTTCCGCGCATTCGCCCCCCCCCCACACACAGCGGGTAACGGGGCCGAGCATCGCGGTCTCGCACACGCGGCTGGACCTGGGCGAGGGGCGGCCCGGCGAGCAGCTTGAAGGCAGCTTCACCGTGACCAACCAAGGCAGCGAGCCGCTGGAATTCACGCTCACTGCCTCGTGCGGTTGTTCTTTTGTGCGGCCGATGGCACGCACGCTGGCCCCAGGCAAGAGCCAGCTCATCACGCTCGGCATACGCCTGCCGCAAGCCATCAACTCTGAAAAGAGCACCAGGTGGCGACCCAGAGCAACGACCCGCGCCAGCCGCAGGTGATGTGCGCCGCCAAGGCCGGACCGCGACCGCAAGGGAGCGGGTGATCATCCACCCCGTACGACTATGGTACGCGCCTCCCTGGGCCTCATCCCCCCGCCGTGCCAAGCCCTGCCTGCCGCAGACCGGCCGCGGTGCTGTCGCTCCGCTAGCATAGTCGGCTGTGCGTGTGGACCGCCGGCCCAGGTAGCCGGGGCTGCTGAGCGGACCGCGGGGCAAACGCACATTGCCTTGACCGACAGGGGCTCAGCGCTAGTTGGTACTCGTTCGTAGTGACCTGCTTCAGCGGGTCTGTGCAGGCGAAGGCCCTCAAGTGCGTGGCGGTTTGCAGGATCCAGGACCGCATGAATGCGGTCACTACGAACGTGGTGGCCCTGGCCCAAGACAGCAACGTGGGACGGAGGCATCTCGCGGTGATGGTGACGACCGAGGTGGAGCCTCGCAGATAGTGCGTACCCACGCAGGAGCCTGGGTACTGGAGGAGCGGGGCTGGCGGCTGTGGGCTGCCTCCATGCCGTTGCGGCGAAGTGCCGAAGACAGGATTTGAACCTGCACGCCCTTAACGGGCACTAGACCCTGAATCTAGCGCGTCTGCCAATTCCGCCACTTCGGCTTGGTCTACCTCCCACTTTATAGGGCGAACCGGCCAGGAATTCAAGGCGTGCCGGCGTGGGTACCGGAGGCCGGCAGCCCGCGTGGCGGGCAATGGCCAAGACCCCTCCGAGTTTCGGCAGCCCATTGGGCTCCCTGGGTCGGTGCCGCGCAACCGCCCGTGGCCGGCGGGGGCCGCGTGCCGCATCGGTCACGGAGCCCCAGCGGGGCTTTCCGGCGCGACCGCTGGATTGCAACCCGCCGGGCGGCCCCAACCAAGTGGTGGCCCGGCCGTTTGTTCGTCGCTACAATTGACGGCAGGGTGCATTGTCACAGCGAGGAGGCTGGCTGTTCTGGCCAGACAGGCGATGCAGGACGAATTTGCTACACGCGTGCGGGCAGTTTTCAAGCTGGGCGATGGGGATCCGCTGCCGCCAGCGGATGAAGAGGCCCACATCCAGTGGCACGAGTATCTCACAAGGCATCTGGTGTTTCCCTTCGAGGCGGAGTTCTGCGAAAACGCAGGGCATCTGGCGGAAGAGCGATTTCCCGTGGTGGTGGAGCGCTTGTTAGGCCCCGAAGACGGTACCTGGTACGACGAGCAGTACGGCCTGTTGTGCGAGGCCCAACACAAGCGGCAGCTTGTGAGCCTGCCGCTGGTTGACGTACACGCCACCGGCCGCAGCCCGAACCGAATGCCATTGAGAGATTATGCCCAGTGGCTGCGCATGGCGAGGTAACGCCGATGAGCTGGGACCTGGCAGCCACCTACGTTTTGCCGGTATTGCTGCTCGCAGCGGCGGCCACGCTGTTTGCGGCGTGGGTGGCGTGGCGCGGGGAGCTGGACCGCGCCGATTCGGAGAAGGGGGGGGCCGAGCCGGCCGTGGCGAGGGCGGAGGGAGCCTGCGCGGCCCGGCGCCGCGTGGCCGGGCCGCATGCGCAGCGCATGCTGTGGGCCATTCGGGGGGCGGTGTTGGCCTGGGGCGCTGTGTTGGCGGCGGGGGCTTACCGCCTGAACCACAATCCGTGGCGTGTGGTAATGGTGCTGGGCTGTGTGGTGGCCTTTCTGGGGGCGTGGAGCTGGCTGACCGCCAGACGGGAGCCCAAGGCCGCTGAATCCAGCGGAGGGCCGCCCGATGCGGCGGCACTCCGTGGCGGCGGTACCGACGCCACGGCAACGAGGGCCGATTGAACTATCGGCCAGCGATGCCGCCAGCCGGTGCAGCAAAGGCTACGCCATCGGCCGAGCCTGCGGCCATCTGCATGGCGGAACACGGGTGTACAACTTGCCCCGCCCGCTTTGTGCCATAAGATTAAGGTGTGTTCTGGCTTAGGGCACGCCAACCGCGTGCGTTCGCCACCGCGGTGTGCCGCAGGGAAAAGTAGGCATTGGGCGGGAGAGCAAGCGATGACCCAGGTACAAGCGACCCCGAGAGCCGTGGGTGCCAGCGCGCGGCCGGCTAGTGCCGGCGTGTGCATCGGAGAGTATCTGATCCGCCGGTTGCAGGACCATGGCATCCGCGACGTGTTCGGCATCCCCGGCGATTACGTGCTGGGCTTCTACTCGATGCTGGAGCACAGCCCGCTGCGCGTGGTGGGCTGCTGTCGCGAGGATAACGCGGGTTTTGCCGCGGACGCCTATGCCCGTATCAACGGCATGGGCTGTGTGTGCGTCACGTACTGTGTGGGGGGCTTGAGCCTGTGCAACTCGATTGCCGGCGCCTATGCGGAGAAGAGCCCCGTGGTGGTGATCAGTGGTGCGCCGGGCCTGCGCGAGCGGTACAAGAACCCGCTGTTGCACCACAAGGTGCGAGACTTCCGCACGCAGCTCGAGGTGTTCGAGAAGCTGTGCGTGGCGGCGGCGGAGCTGTGCGATCCGGCGGTGGCGTTCCGCGAGATCGACCGGGTGCTCGATGCGTGCGAGCGATACAAGCGTCCCGTGTACATCGAGCTGCCGCGAGACATGGTGAAAGTGGTGCCCAACATTCCCTACGAATACCGCCGCTTGCAGCCGAGCAGCGATCCGGACGCCCTGGCCGAGGCCGTGGCCGAGGCCGTGCGGATGATCAACCAGAGCCACCGTCCGGTGATCCTGGCAGGCGTGGAACTGCATCGCTATGGGCTGCAAGACGACCTGCTGGCCTTTGCGGAGGGCTCGCGGATTCCGATCGCGGCCACCATGCTGGGCAAGAGCGTGGTGCGCGAGACGCACCCCCTCTACGCCGGTTTGTACGAGGGCGCCATGGGCCGGGAGGAGGTGACGCGGTTTGTGGAGGAAAGCGATTGCCTGATTCTGCTCGGGGCACTGATGACGGATATCGACCTGGGCATTTACACGGCCAACCTGGATCCCGCACGCTGCATTTACGCCACCAGCGACGAGTTGCGCATCCGCCACCACCACTACCATGATGTGCTGCTGGAAGATTTCCTCCGTGCGCTGACGGCGCGGCGGCCCCAACCCCCGGAGCGCCCGCTGCCGTACAGTCTGGCCGATGAACGTGGCCGTTTCGAGCTGGTGCCCGACGCCGAAATCACCATTACGCGGCTGATGGCGCGGCTGAACGAGTCTCTGGATGACCGCACCATCGTGATCTCGGATGTGGGAGATGCCCTGTTCGCGGCCAGCGAATTGACCACGCACGGCCGCACGGAGTTCATTGGACCCGCCTACTACACCTCGATGGGCTTCGCCGTGCCGGCGGCGGTGGGCGCAGGCGTGGCCCGCCCAGACATGCGGACCGTGGTGCTTGTGGGAGACGGCGCCTTTCAGATGACGGGCAATGAGCTGTCCACGATCGTGCGTCACGGCTTCCACACCATTGTGATCGTGCTGGACAACAAGGGCTATGGTACGGAGCGCTTTCTGCACCCAGGTGACTTCAATGAGATCCATCCCTGGCACTATCACAGGCTGCCCGCAGTACTGGGCGGAGGCTGCGGCTACGAGGTTCGCACCGAAGGCGAGTTCGACCGCGCCCTTTCCCGGGCTTGGCACGACTCTGGGCAGATGAGCTTGATCCAGGTACATCTGGGGCGCAACGACCGCAGCAAGGCGCTCGACCGATTGGCCGAGCGGCTGAGCAAGCAGGTGTGACGTATCCCCACGTCAACACCACGTGCCGCCCGACGCGGCGCAAGCCTGGCTGCGGGTAACAGGGGACGGGATGCGCGCGGTGTCCTGGCGGAGCGTCCGGCGAACTGCGTTGCTGCTCGGCTCCAATGCACAAGCCGAGACGCCGGCGAGGCCGCCACGAGCGCCCTTTGCCAAAGAGCGGAGGACAGCCAACGGCTCCTCGGCCTTGATGAGGATGCTGTTGCACGTGCCTGCGGCCGGAGCACCGCGCGACGGCCTCGCCGTTTTGGCCCTAGGCCAGCACGGCCTCGACTGCGCGTGCTGGTCGGTCGGCAGGACCCAGCCGCTGTGTGGCGCCCAGGGCAGCCAGCATGGTGTTGTACAGGTCGAGACCTTCGGCGCTCACGTCGAGCGTTTGGCCTGTCTTGAAGCGGCCGCCGGCTGAGGTGATAGCATGGAACACGCCGGACAGCTCGCGCCGCACGTCGTTGTGGCGGCCATCTCCCGATTCGGTGGAAATGGTGATCAGCGCGTTCTCCAGGATGGTCCGGCCGTTGGCGTCCCTCGCCTCCGGGCCGTCGAGTTGCTGCAAGAAGTAGGCTACCTCGCGCATTTTCAGATGGGCGTGCGCCCGCAGGGCCTCGTTTGGGCGAGCTTCGTCGAAGTCATGCCACCACTCGTGGCTGCACGCGGCGGAGCCGGAGGCGTTACGCTGGCCGGCGTCGTCGAACTCGAAGATGGTGCGGCCTGCGTATTCGTAACGGCCCTTCAGGCGAATCCGCTCCCCGGCAGACAGGAACGTGATCGAACCAAACCGCGCGCGATCGCACTGGATGGCCAGGGCGTACAGATCGGCCATCAGCCGCCACTCGGAAACCAGCTCCTCCAGCGTGATGTCGATGCCCTCTCCGCCCGGGTCGGCCCGCTCTCCATGGATCAGGTTCGACTCGCCGGGAGACTGGGACGGCCGGCAGCGTGCAGCAACTTGCTCTTCCATCTCATAGGCACGCCGCTCGTACTCGCGGATGCGATCGAGGTGGTCTGCCAAACGTGCCTTGGAAGCCGCCCCCAAGGGAGAGTTGGGGCCGGCGTAAAATCGGTACTGCTCGAGGATCGAGTCGAGCACGCTGCGGCGCAGCCGGCGGCTGCGGTCGTCTTCTGCCAACTCGGGAGCCGTGCCAAAGATCCGCTCAAACAGCTCTCGGGGCTGCTCCTGAATGGTGGCAGCAGGCGTTCCGTCCGCGTTGAAGCTGTGGATAAACCGCACCACACGGTCGTTGCGGCGAAAGAATGTGCCGGCACACAACGTGGGGATCATCCCCTGCGGCAGTCCGTCTGGATAGTGCGTGGCACGCACGATCTGGTCGAGCGACGGCCCCCCGGCGCGTGCCGTGCCATTGGGCGGCTCGGCGACAAACGCCGCAGCCGAACCGTCCCAGTGTGCGTTGATGCCCGGCTCATCGCAGCGCACCTGATCCACGTTCTGCAACAACAGCAGCTTCGGTGCCAGCGGCTCCAGCGGCTCCAGCACGCCGCGAAAGCCCTCGCTCTGCAAGGGCGCGGGAATGCCCAGGCCGAAGAACACGTTGAACGCCCGTACCGGCACCGACGGCTGCTCACCACCCCAGGCAGTGGGGATCATCTCCTCCAGCAGCGGCAGCCCAATGACCACCGACCCCAAACCGCGGAGCACGGTGCGGCGAGTAACGCGACGCGATGTCATGGATGATCTCCTCTCCCGTGGCCATCAGACAGCACGTGGCGGCAGCGCGCTGAGAGAGATCCAACCCGCCTTGCTTGGCCGCAGCGTCGTGGCACTCCAGGCAACGGCGCGCGAGCAAGGGCGCGATCTCGGTTGCAAAGCGGCGAGCACCCTCGGGTGCAGCCGCTACCGCGTCGGTCGTTGCGGAAGTCTCATCCCCCCACGCCCGCCGGCCAGCGGTCCCCGCCTGCACAAGGGCAAGGGCAGCCACTGCCAGCGCGAGCCAGCGCAAAACCGGCCTCAGTGCCATACTTTTGTGCTCCCGTTACCGGATTACCGGCGTGGCCCGGCCAACGCACCGTCGCGCGAGACATCACCCCTGGCGCCGCGACCGAACTGCGGGGATATGCCCACGCGTACGCGCGGTTAGCGAGGTCGAGCAGCGCGTGCCAGGCGGCGGGGCCGATATGCCCACGCGTACGTGTGGTTCGCGCCGTCGCTCCTTCTCCGCTCACGGCACCCAGCAGGTGTAAGGGCCAGAAGGCGTGTGCGCCAACCGGCGCGCCGGCCCGCGGCGCAGTGGTGCTCGACCGGCAGCGGGTCCAGGCCCGAGGCAGAACGGGGGCGAGGTCGAAGCGGTGCAGCCGCGGGCCAAGG
>JAIMBC010000070.1 GCA_023511675.1 Pirellulales bacterium | reverse complement strand
GGCGGAGGGTGCAACGGCGTGCTCGCACGGCGGCAGGGGCGGTGCGGCTAGCGCGCGATCCGCCGCACATCGGTTCGGCCGTGCGCGGGCGGATGTTCGCGTGCGGGGCGGAGTTCGGCCTCTCCGTTGCCGGCGGCCTCATCTGGAATCACCGCGGCGTGCCGCTGTCCGCCGTACGGCGCTTCCGGAGAGTGCTGGGGAGCACTGTGGAGGGAGGCGGGCATTTCTTCAGCAAGCTCTGGCGTGAGGGCGGGCTCTGCCCACGCCTGCTCGGCGGGCCTGCCGAGCAGTTTGTGGCGCAGCCAGGCGCGCAATTCCCAGAGCAGGCTAAAGAGCGCTGGTACGAGCAAGAGGGTCAGCAGGGTGGAGAGGAGCATGCCGCCGAGCAGCACGGCGCCGATGCCGCGGTACAACTCGCTGCCGGCGCCGGGGGAGACGACCAGCGGCAGCAGGCCGATCAGGCCGCCACAGGTGGTCATGAAGATGGGCCGCACGCGCGTGCGCACGGCCTCTGTGACGCCGCGGCGGTAGTCCATGCCTTCTTCGCGGATGTGAATGAGGGCCTGCTCGACGATCAGGATGGGGTTGTTGACCACGGTGCCGACGAGGATCACGAAGCCGAGCATGGTGAGGACGTCGAGGGGTTGGAGAACCCACAGGTTCAACAGCCACAGGCCGGCAAAACCGCCGGCGGCGCCCAGCGGCACGCTGGTGATGATCACAAGCGGATAGAGCCATGATTCGAACAAGGCGGCCATCAACAGGTAGGTGATGAGCACGGCCAGCAGCAAGTGGAAGCGCAGGGCGCGCCAGGTTTCGCGCAGCTTGTCGGCGGTGCCGCCGAGGTTGATTTGGTAGGTGCCGCCTTCGAGGGCGCCGGCCGCGGCCAGGGGGGCGACAATGCGTTCTTCGATCCGCTGCATGGCCTCCTCGAGAGGCATTTGGGGCGGCGGCGTCACCTGGATGGTGATGGTGCGGACGGTCTCGCGGTGGTTGATTTGTTCCGGGCCGCTGCCGGTGCGCACCACGGCCAGAGAAGCCAGCGGCACCACGCGGCCGCTGGGCACCGCCACCGGCAGGCCCGCCAGATCCTGGCTGTGGGCGGCCTGATCCGCCCGTCCCATGATCGTCAGGTCGATCTTCGTTCCGCCCACGTAGTAGTCGGTGGCGTAGGCGCCGTCGATCAAGGCATCGACGATATAACCGAGTTCGTCGGCGGAGACGCCCAGGTCTGCCGCCTGCTCCCACCTGGGCAGCACGTGCACTTCAGGGCTGTTCAGATCGAGGCTCGGCCGAGGTAGGGGCTGCGCGCCGGGCAGTTCTCGCAGCACCGCCTGCTGGACGTGCAGCCCCAACTGCACCAGGCGGCGGATGTCCGGACCGGTAATCTCCACGTCCACGGTGCGCCCTGCCGTGAGGCCCTGCTCGAACAGGCTGGCCTGCTTGGCCATCACGATGGCCCCGGGAATGTTCCGCGTCTCCCGTTGCACCAGCTCCACAAGCCGTGCGGCCTCCAGCGGTTTGGCGGCACGCAGGCCCACAAACAGGTTTCGCCCCCGCGCCACATAAAAGAAATCAGCGATGGCCGGGTAGTCGATCTTCTCCTCTGCCCCCTCTTCGGGATCCGCAGACCAGTACGGCTCGAGGCGCGCCTCGATGCGATGCCCCAGCTCGACCATATGCTCGATGTTGTACCCTGCGGGCGGAACAATGAAGCCGATGACCAGGTTGCGATTGCCCAGCGGCAGATATTCCACCTTGGGGGCCAACGCCCAGGCGATGGCTAGCGGCCCAACAACGAGCAACAGCACCGTGGCCAGCCGCAGCACCAGCCCTTGCTGCAACGCCTCCACCGCCAGCAGGATCAGCCGCAGCGTCCCCTGGCCCAGTTTGTACAGCGGCAGCAAGGCCAGCGCGATGAGGCGCCGGATGGATCGGAGCAGCGCTGGCGCGGCAGGCAGCACGTCGGTTGCCGCGCGCGGTTCCCCCTGACCGGGGGAGACCGGCACGGCCGCGCGGCCCATGTTTGCGTCGGCAAGGACGGCTTCGCTGAGCGGCCGCTTGCGTCCTCGCAGCAGGCGCGCAGCCGAGGGCGGCACCACGGCCACGGCGACCACCAGGGAGATGGCCACCGATCCGCTGATGGCCAGGGCAATGTCCCGGAACAACTGCCCGGCCTCTTCCTCCACGAACAAGATGGGGAGGAACACGGCAAGGTTCACGGCCGAGGCATTGAGCAAAGCTCCCCACACCTCGCGCGCCCCCCGCACGGCGGCGACGGGCGCAGCCTCGCCCAGCTCATGGCGCCGGTAGATGTTCTCCAGCATCACGATCGCGTTATCGACCAGCATGCCCACGGCAAACGCCAGCCCGCCCAGCGAGGGGACGTTCAGCGATCTGCCCGCCAGCTTGAGCACCAAAAAGGCGCCCAGCGTGCTGATCAGGATGTGCAGCGTGATGATCAGGGTCGAGCGGCCGCTGCGCAGAAACACCAACAGCACGCCGAAGGTGAGGGCGCCGCCCAGCAGAATGTTCTCGGTGACGACGTTGATGGCCGAGTAGATGTAGTCGGTCTCATCGTACACCTGTTCGAGTTGCAGGCCGCGCTGGCGGAGCACGCCGCGATTGAGTTCGGCGGCGGCCTGCCGCAAATTGTCCATCACCTCCAATACGTTGGCGCCGCGTTTGCGGGAGCAGTTCACGGCGAGGCTCAGGGCGCCGAAGCGCTGCGTAAGCCCGTCCGGCTTCTTGTGGCCGAGGCGCACCGTGGCCACGTCGCGCAGGTAGACGGGGCGGTCGTTGCGGCGGGCCAGAATCACCGCCAGCACCTGTTCGGGGGTGCGGAACTGCCCCAGCGTGCGGACCACGTAGCGCCGTTTGCCCTCCCAGAAGTCTCCTCCGGAGACATCGGCGCTTTGGGCCTGCAAGGCGCGCCGCACATCGAGCAGGGTAAGCTGCCGCGCCGCCAGCTTGGCGGGGTCGACAATCACCTGCAACTCTTCGACCTGCCCGCCCACGGTGTTGGCGGCCGAGACGCCCGACACACGCTCCAGCCGGGCTTCAACCACGTCTTCGCAGAACTTGCGCAGCTTGGGAATGTCGATCTCCGCCGGCAGGATGGGTGCCAGCAGCCGCCGCATGTGCGGGTCGCTAGCCGCCTGCCGCAACCTCATGAGGCGCAGCCCCGCACTGTGTGCACGGATGGCCGGGTCGAGGGCCTGGCGTGTCTGAGGGTGCTCGGCTGCAAAGGCGATCAGCTTCTCCCTGGAGGGCACCAGCGGGGTCAGGACGAACCAGGCGATCGGCCGGTCGGAGAGGTTCGACGTGCTCACCACCGGCTCATCGGCATTCACGGGATACTGTGGTACCTGCGCCAGCCGCGTGTTGACGTTGACCAGCGCCTCCTTCAGATCCGTGGTGACATCGAACTCGAGGATGATGCGGCCCATCGAATCCATGCTTTCGGAATTCATCCGGCGCAGGCCCTCCACGCTGCGGAGCTGCTCCTCCTGCTCCTGCACGATTTGCCGCTCTACCTCCTGGGGGCTGGCGCCGCGCCAGCGCGTCTCCACGGTGATGGTGGGGATGTCCACATCCGGCACAAGTTGCTTGGGCATGCTCAGCATGGAGAGCACGCCCATCAGCGCCACGAGGATTACCCCCACCGAGACCTTGACCGGATGATTGATGCAGCCCTGGATGAAGTTCATCGCTCCACCTCCCCCTCGCGCCGTTGCTGCGCACGCCGCGCCGAGGCCGGCGGCTTGGCCCGCGCCGCAACGCCCTGCTGCTTTTCGGCGGGAGTGCCGTCTGCCGGGGAATCCGCCTTAGCCGCCGAGCCCCTGCCCGCGGCATCTGCCGTACCCTGTTGCGGCGCCGCGGGCGGCTGCACTTCGATCTGGCGCACAATCTCGACCTCCTGGCCGTCTCGCAACCGCTCGTTGCCTTCGACGACGATCTGCGTACCTGCCTTGAGTTCGCTGCGCAGCTCGATGAGTTCGCCCACGGCCAGACCTACATCTACTGTGACCTGACGCACGCGAGCCGGCGCCCCGCGGCGCGCCGTGACCACAAACAGGTGAGGCTGCGGTCCTCCCAGCACCAGGGCGTCCTTGGGGATGAGCCGCGCATGGTGCCGCTCTGCCACGGCCAGAGCGGCGCGTGCGAACATGCCTGGCATCAACCGGGGCAGGCCTCGCTGCGGATCGACGCTGTTCGATACGCGAATCTTGACGGGAAAGCTCCGCGACGCCTGGTCGGCCTGCGGGACCAGCGCCTGGATCACGCCGCGCAGGGGCTCGCCGGGCCAGGCCTCGAGTTCCACCTGGGCCGGCTGGCCCAGAGAGAGCCGTGGGATGAAATGCTCCGGCACGGAGACGACCACGTCGAGCTGCGAGATCTCGACGACTTCGGCTACCAGCTCGCCTTGCCTGATCCACTGGCCCTCTTCGGTGAGTTCTTGCACCACGTATCCCTCGAAGGGGGAGATGATGGTGTGTTTGGCCAGTTGATCTGCCAGCCGCTTGACCTCTTCTGCCGCGGCAGCAGCGGCGGCACGTGCCTGTTCGATTTGCTCGGCGCGAGGACCGGCGAGCAACAGCCTGTAGGTCGCGTCGGCCTGCTTCCATGCTGCTTCGGCTTCCTCCGCGGCGGCAGCATCCTCCTGCTCCTGTTCGATGCTGGCCGAGTTCCTCTGGCGAAGCTGCCGCGTGCGTTCTGCCCGAGCCTTGGCGTACCGCAGACGCGCCTCCGCCCCAGCGCGGCGGGCTTCCGCCTCCGCCAGCTCTTCCGGCCGCGTGCCGGCCTCCAGCTCCGCCAGCTTCTGCTCCGCCTCCGCCTGCACGGCCCGCGCCGCGGCAATCTGAATCTCGATCGCCGTCGTCTGCAAGCGCGCCAACGGCTTGCCCGCCGACACGTGATCTCCCTCCCGCACCAGCAGCTCTGCCACGCGGCCGTCCACAGCACTGCCCACCAACGCACGCCGCGTGGGCTCGACCGTGCCCACAAAACTCTCTTCCGCCAGCACGTAGGCTGCCTCCACCACACGAGCCACCACCACGGGCGCCGGAGGCACCTGGGCATGCGCCGGCGGCTGGGACGCGGCCGCCCACACAGATAACGAGAGCCATACGGCAGCGAGACGGCGCACACGCCAGCACGCAGCCGCGGCACCTCTCATGGCAAGCGTGATGCCGAGTTTCATCGGATCGTCTCCTTGATGGTCAGCTCCGCCTCCAGGCTGGCACGCACACGGCCCAGCAGCTCCTTGAGCTGCGCCAGTTCGCGAGGCGTGAGCTGCTGCGCAGCCCGCGCACGCACCCGGCGGGCACAGGCCACGCCTTTTTCCCAGACCTTGCGCGCCCGTGGGGTGGGTAGTACCAGGCGCTTGCGCCGGTCATCGCTACAGCCCGCGCGCCGGATCCAGCCGTGCCGTTCCATGCGGCCCAACACGCTCACCAGCGTGGCCGGCTCGAGCAGCATCCGCTCTGCCAGCTCCGCCTGAGACAACGGTCCCTCCAGCGCCAGCCAGGCCAGCACTTGCCACTGGCGGTAGGTGATGCCATGCGGCCGCAGCTCGGCACGCAGCGCGCGCTGCATGGCGTGCGCGGCCATGCCGATCCAGTAGCCGATGCTCTCTTCGAAGTCGTAACGCAGCACGGGGAGGGAGGCGGGGGGAGGCCAAGGCGGGAATTCGTTAGATATCTAACTATTTCGACTATATCAACGCCGCTGCCCCAGAGCAACTGGCCGCCCGCACACCCGCCAGGACATGCCGCCACACCCACCGCAGCCAGCCGCCGGGCCAGTGAGACCGCACAGTACGGCGCGCAAGCGGCACCTGGTTCAAGTTGCCCGCTGCCGGTGCTAGGAGTGCGGGCGGCGCGGGCTGAGAAGCTGTTCGGGCGCGACCAGCACGTTCAGGCTGCCGGAGCGAAAACCGGCCAGATCCAGCGTCACATACCTGAACCCCAGCTCCCGGAAGTGCTGCACCAGAGCCTCGCGGAGGCCGGGCTGCACAAGCTGAGCGATGGCGGAGAGCGGCACCTCGATGCGTGCCAGATCTCCGGGATGGTAGCGGACGCGCAGCTCGGCCAGGCCTAGGCGGCGCAGCCATTGTTCGGCCTGCTCGATGATCCGCAAGCGCTCGGGCGTAACCGCCTCGCCATACGCCACGCGGCTGGAGAGGCAGGGGGCGGCGGGTTTCTCGGCGACGGGCAGTTCCCAATGCGCGGCCAGCAGGCGCACGTCGGCCTTGACCAAGCCCGCTTCCACCAGCGGGCTGCGCACGCCATGCTCCGCCGCCGCCTGCATGCCGGGCCGATAGTCGCGCTGGTCGTCCAGGTTGGCGCCGTTCACAATCACCTCCGCCCCGACCTCCCGCGCTATCGCCGCCAGGCGCGTGTACAGCTCTGTCTTGCAGTGGTAACAGCGGTCGGGAGCGTTCTGCACATAGTTGGGGTTGGCAAACTCCTGCGTGTGGACCACGCGGTGCCGGATGCCCATGCGGCGGGCCAACTCTGCCGCCGCCTGTAACTCTCCCTGGGGCAGGCTAGGGCTTGCGCCGGTCACGGCCAGCGCTCGCTCTCGGAGCACCAGCGCCGCGGCCTGCGCCACCACCGCACTATCGACGCCGCCCGAGTAGGCCACCACACAGCCCTGCCATGGCCGGAAGAAGTCCAGCAGGGCGTCTCGCTTGGCAGCCAATTCGGGGGAGAGTGCTGGGGCGGACATGCGTCGGCAACCGTGGCTCGACCTTCCCACCTGCCGGCGGCGATGGTTGGCCGGCCTGCTCCCCGCAGCGCCCTTCGGCCGGACCGTGCGGCAGCAGGATGGTGCGACAACATTGCCGGGCCGCCCTACGCGGCCGCGTGGCGCGCGGCACACAAGAGCCGCAGGCGGTACATAAAAAAATCCTCCACCCCAATGCCGTGGCAACGCGGTTTTCGAGAGCCCGCATGCTTAAAAGCGGGTAGCCCGGGCCCTGGGTTGTGTGATCCGAACGTTGCTCCCGGCCCAAAAGGCCGGACGGCGGCTATACACGCGGCCAGAACCGTAATTCAGGCACCCTGCGGACTTCGGTATCGGCTCACCGAAAAGTGGCGTCGTCAACACGAACATGGCAGAGGATTTCATCTCAGCATATCGGCGAAAGGGTGGGCTGTCAACCGATCTTGCAAAGCAGACAGGCATCGCGAGCAGGTCTGCGTGTGCCCTTTTCGGTACGATCGAGACAAGCCAATGATTCGGCATCCGGCGGCGGGCACAGAGGCCCGTGGGGCCCAAGACAAGCGTCTCTCCGGCGATGGCCTGGTACGCGGCATGCTCTGCATCTGCTGGGAACATGCGGCCTCGGCCCCCGGGGCATCGCTTCACCATAGACCTTGGCGTCAGACCTGAAGCCCTGTGTGCGAGCCAGGCCATCACACAACCCAGCCTCCACCAAGCCCTGTACACCAGGATGTCAGTCCCCGTCTCCGCCGCACCCTTTGCCCCGTTGCACGTCGCGCCTTGATGTTCTGGCGCAGCGGCTCTCATAATTGAGATAGACCATTCGCCTCACGGGACCGGTGATTGATGGAAATCTCCGCTTGCACAACCGCCGCGTCGGACCTTGCAGCAAGGTGCAGGAGGAAAGAGCGGCGTCTCCGCCGGGCGGCAGGGCTCGTTTCCGCATTGCTCCACATGGCACTGGCGATCGCCGCCATGTGGGCCGGCCACGCCGTCTCCAGCACCGAGGCGCGGCTGGCCGGCAACTCGCCGGAACTATTGTGGACCGCCCCCGCCGCAGCGCCCGCCTCGGCACCCGCGGAAACCGCAGTGCTGGTCACGCCCACTACCGCACAGGTCGATCGACAGCCGTTCGTGGCCATTCAGGCCGCCCGGCTGCGGCCAACACAACCCGCCACCCCGCTTCCCCCCCCGGAGCTGCCCGCCGGAGAACTCTGGCGCCGCGAACTGCACGATGTTGCACCGCCTACGCTCCCGCCCCCGCCCGCGGAAATTGCCAGACGGCGTGAAACTGCTTTTGCCGCTGCCCGCGCCGTGCCGGATCTGGTGCCCGGCCACGACTTCCACGCAGCGGCGCCCCGCTCCGCCGCCCCGCCGGCATATCCGGACGAGGCCCGCCGCCGCGGCTGGCAGGGCCGTGTGGTGCTGCGCGTGCACGTCTCGGCAGCCGGCCAGCCCACCGCCATCGAAGTTGTCGAATCGAGCGGCTACCCCCTGCTGGACGCGGCCGCAGCCACCGCCGTACGCGGCTGGCGTTTCTACCCCGCACGACGGGGAGAAACCGCAGTGCCCAGCACGCTGCGCGTACCGGTGGAGTTCGAACTCTAGCATCGAGCCTGCGGGGGCTGCAGATGGACATGCTCGCCGCCGCGCTGCAACTGGCCCTGGTTCCAGGGGTTGGGCCGCGGTTGTGGCGGGCCTTGGTAGCCCAGTTCGGCTCTCCCCAGGAGGTGCTGGCGGCCAGCCCTGCTGCGCTGCGCCAGGTGCCCGGCGTGGGTCCGCGGCTGGCAGAAACCATCGCCGCCGCGCAGCAGAAGATCAATGTACAGGCGGAACTGGCCCTGGCGGCCCAACATGGCATTCGCCTGCTGTTCTGGGAAGACCCGGCCTACCCGCGCCTGCTGCGCGAGATCAGCGATCCGCCCGTGGTGCTGTACGTGCGGGGAGAGTTTGCAGAGCAGGACAAGTTAGCCATGGCGATTGTGGGCTCGCGCCATGCCACCAGCTACGGCCTGGCACAGGCCGAGGCGCTGGCCGCGTCGCTGGCGCGTGCCGGGCTGACGATCGTCAGCGGGCTGGCGCGGGGCATCGACCAGCGAGCGCACAGCGGGGCCCTGGCGGCGGGAGGGCGAACGCTCGCAGTGCTGGGCAGCGGTTTGCTGAACATCTATCCGGCAGAACATCGCCGCCTGGCCGATGAGGTGGCCCAGCACGGCGCGCTGGTGAGCGAACTGGCGTTGCATGCGGAGCCGTTGGCGTCGATGTTCCCCCGGCGCAATCGTCTGCTGTCTGGCCTCTGCCTGGGGGTGATTGTGGTAGAGGCGGCTGATCGCTCCGGCGCGTTGATCACGGCGCGGCATGCCCTGGAGCAGGGACGCGAGGTCTTCGCCGTGCCGGGCCGCATCGATAGCCGCATGTCGCGGGGCTGCCACCAGTTGATCCGAGACGGGGCCGTGCTCATCCGCTCTGCGGACGATGTGCTCGAAGCGCTCGGGCCGCTGGTCGAACCCGTGGCCACCAGCGCGGGCAGCACGCTGCGCCACCCGGCTGAACTTGCCCTCAACGAGCTGGAGCGCCGCGTGCTCGACTGCATCGAAAGCGAACCCACGCTCGTCGATCAGATCGTCGCTGCCAGCGGTCTGGAAGCCTCCCAGGTGCTGGCCACGCTGAGCGTGCTGGAGATGCGCAAGCTCATCTCACGCTGCGGCGGCCAGTTCGTAACGCGACGGTAGCCTTCTGGCGCGCGGTGTGGCGATCGCCCAGTACTCCGGTCCGCGACCAGCCGCATCACCGCGACGGACCGAGGGGAGCCAGGAATGCAAGCGATCATCGGTGTACCGGGACCGCATGGCCGCCACGGAACCAGGCGAGCCAGGGACTGTGGCGCCGAGTCTCAAGTCGGCTAGGTTCTGGAGCTGGCAGTGGGGTTGGGAGTTTAGGTCATGGACGCCGACACGATCCGCCGCGTGGAGCCCCAGTTGCTTGAGTACGTGGAGCAGTTCCGCGGCTGTTTCAGCCGGAGCAGCACCTGGAGGCACTTGCCGGACTACATCCGGGGGCAGCTTTCCGAACTGCCGCGCAAGTGCGTGGAGCCCATCGCGCTGGACGTAGACAAACCGGTGCGAAGGCTGCAGCAATTCCTCACCGACTTGGTCTGGGACGAGGACCGCATGCGGCAGCGGGTAACTCAGATCGTCGCCGAAGAGCATGCCCATCCACAATCCGTTGGTCTGATCGACGAAACCGGCTGGATCAAGAAGGGTAACAAAACGCCGGGCGTGGCGCGTCAGTATTGCCGCTCAGCCGGCAGGCGTGAGAACTGCATTGTCACCGTGCATCTCGGGTATGCAACAGACAGGTTCCATTGCCTGCTGGACGGCGATTTGTATCTTCCCAAGAGCTGGGACGAGGACCGCCAGCGTTGCCGAGAGGCGGGCATTCCCGACGAGGTGGTCTATCGACCCAAGACGCACATTGCCCTGGAACTGTACGACCGAGCCGTGACGTACGGCGTACGCTTCCAGTGGCTCTCGTTCGACGAACGGTTCGGCGCCGAGCTGGACTTTTTGCGGGCACTCGCAGGGCGCGGGCAGAAGTTCGTGGCAGAATTGCCCAGCACCTTCCGGGCCGGCATCGATCGACTGCGGGCCGCTGGGAGTTCAGAGCCGCAGACGGTCGAACAGTTGGCCCAATCGCACCCGAGATTGGCCGGCCAGGCCGGCACGAGATGGCGCATGCGGGGCCTGCTCAACAGACGGCTCGCATGGCTTGTCAAGCACGTGCCGATTCATCTCCAGGACGAACGAGGGCTTGCGGACGGACCCTATCATCTTCTGGTGTGCGCGCACGGGCGGCGTGAAATACATGTTGAGCAATGCAACACTGGACACGCCACTGAAAGCCATGCTGCGCGTGGGCCTGGGCCGGGCGCGGTTGCAACGCCGCTTCGACGATGGAAAGCGCGCCGTGGGACTGGAGCATGGGGAGGGGCGGCGCTGGGTGGGCTTAAAACGCCATCTCATTCTGACCGCCGTCAGCTACCTCTTCCTGGCGGAGGCGTGTCAGCACCGCAGCAGGGCGGCCATTCCTGTCGGTCACAGCGTTCAGCACGCTTGAGGTAAACGGACCAGAACGCAATGACGGACCAGAAGATGGATCTGGCGGCATGACCACGATCCACGATCATGATAGAAGGGAGCGTCCGTTGCAGCCGTAATACGGCTGCCCTGCCGGGGCCTGCGGTCCATCATGTGGAGGCGTAGGCAGCGAATCCTTTTTGCGAGTGCGCCGCACGGGCGCACGGCTTCTCTACCGTCACGTGCGGCAGAGCCTGGCCGTGGGCTGAGCAGCAGCGGCAGGGTGTGCCCGGCCGTCCTGATAGGTGGCCAGGGCGATTTCCCATTGTTGTTCGCTCATCGCACCGGCCCGGCGGAAGATTTGCAGCTTGCCCGTGCTGTCGATGATCGAGACGAACGGCACGGAGTCGGCCTTGAATTCCCGCAGCATCCGCTGGCCATATGCGGTCGTGGTGTCGATGTGGCACAGGACGTACTTTTGCAGCAGCGCGGCCACGGCTGCCCCCGCCGGTACTGCGCTGGGCTCTTGAAAGCCGTAGGCCACCGCCACGGTATCACCGAGCCGGGCCGGCCCAGGCTCGAGCACCACCAACAGCGGCTTGCCTTCCTGATGTGCGCGATACCAGGCCTGGCTGTAATTCTCATGCCAACCCTGCGTCCACATGCCCGCCGCCACGGCCACTACCCAACCAGCCCAACTCACCAAGCCGCTCATCATGTCAGCTCCTTGCTCTGCATCCTGACTTGCATCGAGACGACGGGCGCTCCCTCGGCTGCCAGCGCGCAAAACGAGCCCGCTCCGCACACGCGGCCAAGAAACAACGAAGCAGCCTCAATCCGTTGATCGGACTGAGGTGATTGCGAGCTGTGCTGGGAGGATCCGTTCTCCCGGTGGGATACGCTGAACCCGGTCCAACCGGGCGATAAGTTGAGCAACATAGTAAAAGCTTGCGGGCCGTTGTCAAGAGTCTTGTTCAGGAAATGGGGGTGTTTGCCCCAAGTACTTTCGTGGCAAGGAGTCTGCGGCTACACTTGTTGGCGGAATCGGCACGGTTCATACAGCAGTTTTGCGCAGAGAACTCCCATGATTCGGTTGCTAGCAGGCGGTGTGTTGGCGGCGTGGATGGCAACGGCGGCAGTTGCGGCAGAGAAGGCACCTCGGATCAGCTTCAAGAAGGTGCAGCTCGACAACGTTTTTCGCAGCGAGGGCGTGGCGGTGGGAGACTTCAACAAGGACGGCATGCTGGACATTGCCGCCGGCAGCGTGTACTACGCCGCGCCGGACTGGCAGATGCACGCCATCTTGGAGCAGCCGGCAGAGTTTGATCCGCATGGGTACAGCGTCAGCTTTTGCAACTTTGCGGACGATCTGAATGGCGATGGCTGGACCGACTTGATTGTGGTGGGCTTTCCGGGGGCGGATACCTCCTGGTTCGAGAACCCGCAGTCGGCCGGCGGCCCCTGGAAGCGGCACCTGTGCATCGCCGTCACCAACAACGAGAGCCCTACCTACTGGGATCTCGATGGCGACGGCCGCCGCGAGCTGGTAATGGCCTTTGCACCGGATCCCAAGGACTTCGATGGTCCTGAGCGGCAGATGGGGTATGTTCGTCCGGGAGAAGACGTGACGCAGCCCTGGCTGGCCACGGCCATCTCTGCCAAGGCGGCGCCGGGCACCACGCGCTTTTCGCACGGCCTAGGGGTGGGAGACATCAATGGGGACGGCCGGCTGGATGTGCTGGTGCGAGAAGGCTGGTGGGAACAGCCCGCCAGGCTGGGCAAGGGAGAGTGGGCGTTCCATCCCGCCCCGCTGGGCGAGACCTGTGCGCAAATGTACGTCTACGACTTCGACGGCGATGGCGACAACGACGTGCTCAGCTCCGCGGCCCATCACATCGGCATCTGGTGGCACGAGCAGCGGCCTGAAGGCTGGGTAACGCACGAGATCGACAAGAGCTTCTCCCAAACGCACGCCCTCTGCTTCGCAGACATCAACGGGGACGGACTGCCCGACTTCATCACAGGCAAGCGCTGGTGGGCACACGGCCCCGCAGGCGATCCAGGCTCGGACCAGCCTGCGGTGATGTACTGGTTCGAATTGACCCGCGAGAACGGCCGCCCGGTGTGGATCCCTCACCAGTTCGATCACGACAGTGGCGTGGGAACCCAGTTTGAAGTGGCCGACGTGAACGGAGACGGTCTGCTAGACGTGGTAACGGCCAACAAGAAGGGGGCGTTCTACTTCGAGCAGCGCCGGGAGGGGGCGGCCAGCCGGTAGGGCTGAGGCGTTCGGTGGATCGCGCGGGCCGCGTGAACCGCCGCCTCGGCGCGCCCGCGCAGAACTGGAACCCGACCAGCACCCCTGAATCCGGTTGCCCGACGATGGCGTGTGCAGAGCAGTCGCAGGACTAGCGTGGGGCCGGCAGCCTGGCGGCGTTCGAGGAGTCTGCCGGGACTGCACGTGCTTTGGCTGCTGGTCCGACCAGATCGAACGCATGGCTTGCCGGGCGGGCGCCGCTGGCGCAGAATGGCAGTTATGCTCGGCCGTGGAGGGCCGCGCAGCGCGGGAAGATCGGGCCATGATGCATTGCGACGAGGTGTTTGAGATTCTGACGCGAGGGCCATTCCCGACCGGTGCAGCGTCGGACGGGCTGGTCGAGGCGCACCTGGCGCGGTGTGCGGATTGCCGCCGTCTGGCCGAGGCGCTGCGGCCCGCCATGGTGGCGGCTCCAGAGTCGGTCGCACCCGAGGAAGGCATCAGTTTGCCGTGTTACGGCGGCACGGTCGCGGCAGGGAACTCGCGGCCCTCCGGCCCTGGCAAACCTGGCTCGCAGCGTTACATGGCCGGCCTGCCGGGCGCCGCATGGACCTCCTTGGGGAGGTTGGGATCTCCCCTGTTGCAGTTTGCGGCGGCGGCAGCCGTGGGCACGGTGCTGGCGGTTGGGGTGGTGCGCTGGGATGGCGGCCCCCATTCGTTCAACGTGGCCAGACCGGCGGAGGCAACTGACCGAGGGGCCTTGAGCACGATTGTGCCCGCTCGCCCGGTGCTGCATGGGGCGGAGGAGCGTAGCGATGCGAGTCGCCTCTCCGCTCCTACCATGTCCGGCGGATTGCCTCGCATCGAGGAGATGAGGCAGGCCTGCTTTGCGGGGAGCGAAAACGCCCGCCGCATGACGCTGATTCCGGCGGTCGGCCAACCCACAGCGGAGACGCTGGCCTACCAGTGCTGCACACACTGCCACGCGGCAGGGATTCGTAAGCCGGCCGGTGGCGATATCTCGCTGGTCGTGGCGGCCTGCCGTGCATGCCACTGAACACGGCTTCTCAGCTTCGGCAGGCCGAGCTTGCGTCGTGCCAGGGGCCAGGTGTGAGGCGCAGCGGTTTCTAAGCAAGGCGGTCACGCCCGGCCCCCGTTCGCTGACCGGCCCTGCCCACGGAAACGGCCCCGCTTAGCCGAGCGCGCTTGCTGGTCGAACCCGCCCCGTTCCGCAAGGGGTACTGTGCGTGCCCGCGTCGCTCGCGCCGGCCGGATGGAAAAGACCGCACGTGGCCGCATCGCCCGCAGCCGGCGCAGCAACCGAGAAGCAGGCACGTAAGCAGCGCGGGAGCAGTTGATGGTTGTCCAGGGCACGTCGCTGCGTCCGGGAACCCTGGAGGGACGCGCTCCGTCGCGTCCGCACCAGTGCAAACGGCGGGCGCCCATCACGGCCACGACGGAGCATGGCCCTCCATGACGGAGCGTGGCCCTGCATCCCAGGAGCAAATGCTATGGTGCCTTGATCGCGTGCAAGCGCAGGCTGCCTCTGTGCCCGGTACGTGCCGAGGGGCTAGCAGCGGCAATTCTACCACCTGCATGCTTGAGGCGGTTGATACCCCTTGCTGGGCAGCCGGGGCTTGCGGCCGCGGCCTACGGCACGGCGACGGGCTAGCGCTCGGCCAGTCTGCGGGCCAGCAGCCTGGCCTCTTCTTCCATACGCAGGCGTGGCAGCGGGTCGGCGACGCGTTGCACATGCCTGGGCCAGGCCTCGCCGGTGCCTACTAGCTCTGGGGGCAGCGTCGGCTGTAGCGAAACCAGGCAAGGCGAGTAGTACGGCAGCTTCGCATCCTGCGAATGCCGCAGGGCCTCTCTGAGACGTTCGATGGCCAGCGGCGGAGCGGGCTCTCCTTCAGGATGCGCCGCAACCTGGAAGACCGCCGCCATGACATAGAGCTGCACCGATGGAGGACCCAGCGCCACAGCCAGTTCTATGTCTGCCACGGCTTCGGCAGGCAGCGGCCTGTTCTCTCGGAATGCAAGCGACCTGGCAAGCCACGCACGGTTCACCCGCGCAACCTGCAAATCCGGTTGCCGCTCCACAGCGAGGTTCAACCAGAGCCGTGCCTCTTCCAGCAGAGCCCGCTTGTGGCAGGCTAGAGCGAGATTGTTGTACAGGCCGGGCGTATTGAGGCCCTTGCGATGCGCGTCGCGCAGGTAGCCCAGCGCCGTTTGGGGTGGACCACGGTCGCCCAGGATGGCACTGCCCAAACAGGCGTCAAGCCAGGCATCGTCGGCGCATGCCCGCGCACGCTCGTAATCCTTCACGGCTGCCCCCCATTGCCCCTGCCGCTGGTGCACTCGGCCCAGCAAGAACCACGCGACGGCCCGAGTTGGATCGTGCTTGACGCACTCCTTGAGCGCCGCCTCAGCTCCAGCGAGATCGCTGGCTTGCACACATGCCAGCCCCTGCTGATACGCTTGTTCGGCTGCTGGGGGCAGCCTCTTCCAGGCGGTGCCGGCCGCAGCAGCCACGCAGAGCAGGCCCAGCGAGGCAACGGCGGCCAACAGCCGATGCCGCAACACCCAGCGGGTAGTGCGTGCGGGGCGGGTAAGGGCGCCGCGCAACCTCAGGGCGAGCTGGGCAGCCGTGGGCCGACGGGCTGGGTCGACGGCCAGCGCCTGGTGGATGATCTTCGCCACGCGTGCGTCCACCTGCCGGTTCAAGGAGGAGAGCGGTGGCGGCGTCTGCCGATACTTGCTCTCTGCGCCTCTGCTGGCCGTCTGACTGCCAAGCAGGGGACCATCCTCCTGCGGATGCCGCCCCGTGAGCAGTTCATACAGCACCACGCCCAGCGAGTACACATCCGCGGCAGGACCGAGGGGAGAGGGGGCATCGCCCGCCAGCAGGGCTTCGAGCTGCTCGGGGGCCATGTAACGCGGCGTGCCTCCCACAGGGCAGCCCTGCTTGCTGGACAGGTTGAAGTCCAGCAGCATGGGCTTGCCGCCCGGCGCCAGCAGAATGTTGGATGGCTTGATGTCGAAGTGGCAGATGTTCGCGTCGTGCGCGGCGGCCAGCGCGGCAGCGAGCTGCGCCCCGAGATGCACCGCGCCATCGACATAGGAGGCTCTCAGCAACATCGGATCCGGCGGTGCCGTGGGCAGCTCTCTCTCTGTAGGTGGCGGAGCACCGCTCAACCCTTCACCCGCCGAGGACGCAGCCTGAGCGTCCTCGCCTTCTCGGTTGATGGCGTCCGTTGCCTCCAGCAGGGCACGGGCACGCCGCGGTAGGCCATCCGGCGTGTGCAAGCGATCCATCACGGCCTTGAGGGTGGCACGGCCCATGTAGGGCATGCACAAGGCCCCCAGCTCCGGCGGCTCAGGAGGAATGGCCGAAAGTACGGGCACAATGTTCTCATGACGCAGGCGGGCCAGCGCCTCGCCCTCGCTGGCCAGGCTGTTGCTCAGCTTGAGCACGACCAGCCGCCAGGCGAGCGTCGTATCGGCGGCCAGATAGACCCGTGCGAATCCGCCCGCCCCCAGTTCCTCGATCAGGCAGTAGTGCTTCCAGACATCTCCTGGCAGCGGCCAGGCGCCCGGCTCCGGCGCGTGCAGCCTGACCTGGTGCATGGCGCGGTGCACGCTCGCCATGCGGCGGAACGAGCCTGCCAGCTCCGGGAAGCGGAGACACAGCGGTTCCAGATCCGGATCCAGGCCCGCGGCGTACCGCTGAAAAATCTGCTCGTAGACCAGATCAAGCAGTTCGTCCTGGCTGAGCTGGCGCGGATCGCACTCGGCCAGCAGATCCAGGGCGCCGGGTCGGTCTCCGCAGGCCCAGCGTGCGCGGAGTTCCGCGGCAAGAGAGGAGCTGGCCTGCTGCCGCGGGAACGAGGCACGCCCCGCCTGCGCCACGGCCAGGGATGCGCCGTGCTGGGCGGTCTGCCGCCTCGCCGCACTTCCTTCCAGCAGGCTGGCAGCAGGATGCGGTTCGCCCCCCGTCTCCAGCCGATGCTCGGTACTGCTGCTTTCCCTCTGGCTAGTCACGGCGGAACTCCCGAATGAACTGCCGAAACAACCGCCGCACATCATCGGGATGGCGGCCCATGGCTTCGGCAATCTCAGCAAAATTCTGGCCCAGGACGTAACGGCGCACCACCTCGGGTTGAGGATTGTTCGACGGTTCTTGCAGCCGCATCAGCAGCTCCATGGCCGCGGCGGCGTGGCTGGGTGATGGCTCCTTGGCGGGTATGGTGCCGCGGCAATGGAGATCTTCCAGCGAGCGCGGTTGGAGCCGGTCCTTGCCGCTCCCCTGTGCTCGCACGTGCCGGCGGTATCGATCAATGATGCGGTTGCGCGCCGCCCGCACCAGATATCTAATCACATCGGCAGGCCGGTTCAGTGTGTACAGCCTCTCTCGCACTTCGAAGACGGCGCCCCACACCGATTGGATGAGATCGTCCGAGTCAATCTGCCGCCGCAACCTCGGGTCCAGACTGCGGCGTACAAACCGCCGCACATGGGGCCCATACGTGGCCACAAACTTCTCTTCAGCCTCTTGCGAGCCGGCTCGCATCGCCGCGATCAGCCGGTCGAAGTTCGAATCTTCAGATGGGTCCATGTGTATCTGGCCGATGGGGAGAACCCCCTAGCGGGCTATTCTAGCCAGAGAAAGCCTGCCAGGAAAACGCCTTTTGACCAGCAGGCCAGCAGGCGACGGGCAACGGGCCGGACGCCGCCATCCGCCGCCGGCAACAGCCGCCCCCATATGGACGCCATCCACAACTCTTATTTGCCACCCACCGTGTTACCCCCGACCGCGGAGCGAATACAATGGAGTCGTGCCCGAGCCACGCGGAAAAAAGGGGCCTTGCCCGCCGCCCATGGCAGAGCCCACGCCGGGCACCCACGATCAGTTCCTGCTCCGACCGCCACCATGGCCAGCGGCAAACCCGCCCGCAGCAAGATTCCCGTCGCCTGTCCCCGCTGCAGGGGCCTATGCCAGATCCCCGCCACGCTGGCCGGCCAGCGCGTCCGCTGCCCAGACTGCGGCATGCCATTCGAAGTCCCCGCCGCACCCGTCGAGGCGGCGGCAGAGGCAGCCGTGGCGGCCCGTAGCGACAGCGAGTACCCCATGCGAACCGCGCCGGCCGCGCGTTCGACCCCACCAACGGCCTCTCCGGCTAGCAGCAGCTCTCCCCCGCCTCGCCAGGCACCTCCGCCGGAGACGGCTGTCCAACCGGAGCCGTTGGCCGAGCAAGCCGCGGCCGCCTCCACGGCCACGGCGGCCGGCAGCCCCCAGGCACAGCCCTCGCCAGCCCGCGAACAGGAACTGATCCGCGTCAAATGCAGGGTGTGCGGCACGCTGCTCTATTTCGGATTGCACGAGGTGGGGCGGCAGGCACGCTGTCCCGATTGCGAGGTGGCGTTGACCGTTCCGCCGCCGCCCCCACCCGCACCTCCCCCGCCGCCTCCTCCGGACCCTGGCGAGTACGCGGTCGGGGAGGAACCGCCGCGGATCCGCCCCAACTTCGAGTACCTGGCACGGCCGCGCGACGACTTGCAAGAGGAGGCGGCTCCCTCTGTGCTACCTCCTCCGCCGACGGACGAGCACCCGTTGCCCCGGTTGTGGTATCTGGTGGGCGTGATCGATATGCCCTGGCGTCGCTGGGCGGTGGTGCGGTGGGGCGTGCTGGCCTTTCTGTTGGGCGTTGCAGAAATCGGCTCCTATCAAGTGGTGCAGGGGCTGGCCGCCGCTCGAAGCTGGGGCGAGGCGATTCTGCCCCTCGTCTTGCTGTTGCCGGCCTTGGTAGCCGCCCTGGGGGCGCTGAGCTGCGCCCTGGCGTGGTTCCACGTGGTGTTCCGTGAGACCGCCGCGGGAGAGGAGGAGATCGAAGACTTTTCGGGTGGCGACGTGCTGGGATGGTTCACGGCCGCGCTCTGGATGGCATACTATGCACTGCTGGCATGGGCGGTGGCAGGGCTGCTAGTGCGTGGCGCGATGTGGGGCAACGAACTGCAAGTCTTGCGGCTGGTCCTCACGTTGCTGCTGTTTCTGGCCCTGCTGCCTCTGGTGTTGCTGGCCTCTCTGGAGGCGGAAAGCCCGTGGATCCCCTGGTCGTTGCCGGTGTATATCCGTCTGGGACAGCGGCCGGGGGACTTCCTCAAGGTTTACCTGGTGGAGCTGGCCTTGGTGGGACTGCTGTTCGGCCTGGTCTGGCTGGCTGCGCAGCTCTCCCCGGTACTCAGCATGGCCCTCAGCGCGCCCTTGGAAGCGGCAACGGTGCTGATCATTGCCCGGCTGCTAGGCCGCCTTGCCATCCGCATGCGGCAACGTTCCAAGGCATGAAGCGACCGCCCCGCTGAGGTACACTGGCACACCGACCATCCCTCCCCCCGTGTGCGAAAGCGCAAGACATGACCCCGCGCATCCTGCTGGCCGGACTGTTCCACGAAACGCACACGTTTCTGGAGGGCCTCACCCCACTCGAAGCCTTTACCGTGCGGCGCGACGAGCAGTTGCTGGCGTGCGCCGGCGACGGCTCGCCCCTGGCAGCCGCCGTGGAAGCCGCCCAAGAATACGGCTGGCAGCTCCTTCCCTTGGTCGACTATCGGGCCACGCCCAGCGCCACGGTGGCAGACGAGGTGCTCGAACAGTACTGGAGCGAGTTGCAGCGGTTGGCCCTGCCGCAACTGGAACAAGGCGTGCACGGCATGCTCTGGGTGTTGCACGGTGCCATGGCCACGCCCCGCTATCCCGATGCGGAGGGGGAGATCCTCCAGCGCTTCCGCCTGCTGCCAGGTGCCGGAAGGATCCCCATTTGCGCCGTGACCGATCTGCACGGCAACATCTCCCCGCGCATGACCAGCCTGCTCGACGGCCTCTCCGTCTACCGCGAGAACCCCCATATTGACGCGCACCAGGCCGCCCGACGCGCCGCCACACACCTGCAACGCCTGCTGAGCGAAGGCCGGCGTGCCCACACCTTGCTCTGCCAGGCCCCCCTGATCTGGCCGCCCACCGGCACCGCCACCGCAGACGAACCCATGCGCTCGCTGGAAGCCGCCGCACGTACCTACGAATGTGCTAACCCCGACTTGCTTGAGGTCTGCGTGTTCGCCGGCTTCTCCTTTGCAGATACCTACGATACAGGCGTCAGTTTCGCTGCCTCCACCTTCGGACCGCCGGCAGCCGCGCTGGATGTTCTCCGCCGCCTGTCGGCGATGGCCGTCCAGCAGCGGGCCGAAGGACTGCGCCTCGCCCCGCCGCTGGAAAGCGTGATGCCCCAAGTCCTCTCCCTGCTGCAAGCCCCCGAGACGGACAAAAGCGGGCCCATCCTGCTGGTTGAACCCGCAGACAACATCGGCGGCGGCGCCCCAGGAGACGGCACCGCGGTGCTGCGGGCCCTGCTGGCCCATGGCCTGCAAGAGGCCGCCGTGGCCATCAACGATCCTCAGGCCGTGGCGGCTCTGGCCGATGCCCTGCCCGGCGGGCCTCGGCGGGTGGCCGTGGGCGGCAAGGGCAGCCGGCTCGATCCGGGCCCCCTCGAGCTGGAGGTCGTACTGATCCGCCGCACGGACGGCCGCTTTCGCCTGCTGGATCCTCACAGCCACCTCGCCTCCATGTGCGGCACGCAGGCCGACATGGGTCCCACGGCCCTGGTGCGCGCAGGCGGCGTGTACATCCTGCTCACCAGCCGCAAAACGCCCCCCTTCGACCTCGGCCAATGGACCAGCGTCGGACTCGACCCCCGCCGGTTGCGGGTAATTGGCGTCAAAGCTGCCGTGGCACACCGCCGGGCCTACGACCCCATCGCTCGGGCCAGCTTCACCGTCGATACGCCCGGCCCCTGCTCCTCCACCCTGCAGCGGTTTCCCTACCGCCGCCTGCGCCGGCCGATCTGGCCGCTGGACGAGCTTGCAGCCCACACCCCCGCCCAGTAGCTTGTAACAACCCCAGTGCAAGGAATTGTGCCCATGCCTTGGTTCCCCAAGCAGACCGTGGTGGCGCCCGTGGATTTCTCCGAGCTTTCCTGGGAGGCAGTCGATACGGCGATGGAACTTGCAGCACAGCCCTCAGGCGTGCATGTGATCCACGTGCTGCCCGTGCTGGAACCGGCCGAGCCGGGCGTAATCTGGCACACCATCGACGATGAAACCCGCAGCCGCCACGCCGCTCAGGCGGTACGCGAGCGGCTCGCCGATCCCAAATACAAGGATGTGCAGATTCAGATCGCCTTTGGCGACCCCGGCGCTGAGATCGCCGACTACGCACACAAGGCCGGCGCGGATCTCATCGTGCTCCCCTCGCACGGCCGCACCGGCATCTCGCGGTTTCTCATCGGCTCCGTGGCCGAACGCGTGGTACGCCTCGCACATTGCCCCGTGCTGGTGCTGAGAAAGTAGCCCAGATCCCTCCAAGGCTTCTGCCGCACCACCAGGGGAATGGACGTACGTGCACAACAGGCACGCACGCATCGCCCACAAGCATGCCCTGGCGGACCCAAGAGCAGAGCCGTCCCTCGGTCGGCCGCAGCGAGCCGTCACTTGCTACGGCCGCGCCGCCGGAGGCCTGGACCAGGGCCCGCAGCCATTTCTCGCCTGAGGCGGTCCAGCGGGACGAAGTGCACCGGTTGGAGACGTTTGACCGCTCGAACTGCACGAAACAGTCCGGGCTGCCAGGGAGGCGGAGACGATCACGCACATTGGTCCGTAGTGCGGCGTTCCGTACCGCAACCCATCACGCTACCCTGTTGCAATCTGCGGAGGATCGATGTAAACTGTCCCACACTCACGTTCTACGAGGGAGGATCTGCCAATGGATGAATATGACGAGAAACTTGCCCACGAATGGTACGAGCGCAAGTCGGCCCTCATGGAGGAGATGCTGGGCAAGGAACACGACTTGGTCATGCATTCCATCATCCCCTATGCCATGGGCGGCCAACTGGATCTGTACTATTACCCCAACGGAATACCTGGCACCGCTATCGCCACCAAGGAACTGTCGGAGCTGCCAGGCGAAGGGTCCTCTAACCGGGTGTTCCGCAGCTACGAGCTGGTCATGTTCACCAAGCACCCGCTCGACCTGGACGCGGTGAAAGACGAGACGACGCCGTTCGGGCGGGCGCACCGCACGATCAACGCCATCCTGAATGTGGTCGGCCCATACAGCGCCGAAGAAACGCTGAACCCAAATGAGACGTGCGAGTTCCCGCCCGACATGCCGGATGTCGGCGGACGGTGCTTGGTCCTCGACGGTTATCCGTCCTACTCCGAGGACGAACCGGCCGAGTTCGGCCTGATGGTGCTCATCGAGGTGTTCCGGTCCGAGATGGAGTACGCCCGCGAGAACGGTACGGCAAATCTGCTTGAGCGGCTCAAGGACAAGGGGTACTACCCGTACTCGGATCTGGACCGCCAACCGGTGGCCTAGTGAAGCGACGCTGAGCCATCTGCTGCGGCAGAGCTGGGCACCCAAAGGTGCTCTTGGGCACCCTTCATCTCATGGTGGCGGGCCGCAGCACAACTGACGCTGTTCCAGCAAGGATCCTCGCCGCTCGCGCTCAGCCGGCGTGAGCGGGCGCTTGCCCCCATCGCTAGACCGCCGTGCCTAGGCCGGCTGAAGGGCATGGTGCGCGAGCGCTCCACGGTCGCCGCGTGCATCCTACTTCTCATCTCTGGCCTGGGAAACGGGTCCGGTGTCACGCGGGGGGAGACGATTTGCAGCTCGTGGCCGTCGCCACGTCAGCGGCAGGAGCCGTTTTCTGCATCGCTCCACCCGTAGAGCAGGAGCTGGTGCTTTCCCCACCGTATCCGGAGCAGCCTATGCCCCCAGCTTAAGGCATCGAACGCCCCATGCTCGGGGAACCTCCTCCAGCCGAGCCGGATGCGGAGGATATGGTTGCAAAAAAGGGAACGCCTTGCTCCCAATTTGTGCAAGCAGGGAGCGTGCGTTGGCGAATAGCCCTAGGAGGTGGCCGTCGCAACCGCATGCCGTGGTTGCGCTTGCGAAAGAGAGGAGCAATGGC
>JAIMBC010000069.1 GCA_023511675.1 Pirellulales bacterium | reverse complement strand
GCACATACTCAGGGCGTCTATCCTGGCCTGGTAGCTACATTCATATTTCTCTTCCCCTTGGAGGTTGTGTATGAACACAAACGCAAACAAATTTGGTCGGTCGAAGTGGGCCCGGCCTGCAAGCCGGCGTGGCTTCACGCTGGTCGAGTTGCTCGTCGTCATTGCCATCATCGGTGTTCTGGTAGCGTTGCTGCTGCCAGCAGTCCAGATGGCCCGCGAAGCCGCCCGTAAGACCAGTTGCAAGAACAACCTGAAACAGCTTGGTCTGGGCATCCAGAACTACCACGACGTGTACAAGACGTTCCCGACCCAGGCAATGTGGGCCGGCACGGGCGACGCCTCGTTCCAGTTCACGGCCCCGTTCCCCTACACGTGGCATTACACGTGGGCCGTCTACCTGCTGCCCTTCATCGAGAACAAGCCGCTGTGGGACCAGGTGGACATGCGCTACGCCATCTGGTCGAATGCTCCCACGCCGGTGGGGCACCCGCAGCCCATCAACATGCAGGGCAACCGGATTCTGCTCACGCAGTCGTTGGACGTGTTCAAGTGCCCGTCTGACGGCACATTCTCGAACATCAATCAAACGCACAACCTGGCGTGGACCAACTACGCGGTTCCCGACCAGCTCTACTGGGATTACAGCGTGCAGTTCAACGTCAAGATCAACCCCGCCAACCCAGCGCTGAGCGACATCATCATGCCCTCGCCGACCCCGCTGGTCACGTCGGTGGGCACGCGCGGCGCGTTCTGTTTCAACGAGTTCAACACGCATGCCTCGGTGGCACGGGATGGCTCGTCCAACACCATCGCCTTGGCCGAGGTGACGACTGCGGGCCGCCAATGGCGTGATACGCCCAAGCCGGAAAGCTGGGCCAACCAGGCCACGAACGCAACGAGAACGTTCATGACCACGGGCACCGGCAAGTCACGCTCGGTGAACCAGGATGCCAGCCAGGTATTCCGGGTTTGCTTCGCCGCGGTGTGCTTTGGCGGCGGCTGTGCCGGCCAGGCGCGGCCCGACTATGCCTTGACCCCGGCAGCGGTGTACTACCAGCCGGATGGGTCTGCCGCCCCCAGCGCGGGCTTCCCCGTGCCCACGGGCGCCTGGCGGCAGTTCCCGTTCGCCATGCAGCCGGTGTACTACTTTGCCTATGGCCCCAACAGCGAGTTCTACAGTGCTGACAGCAACCACCCGGGCGGCATCCAGGTGTGCATGCTGGATGGCTCGACTCGCTGGATCCAGGACAGCGTGGATATCGCCATCTGGATCGGCCTGAACACCCGCGATCGGAAGGATCCGACCAGCGAGGAGGAAACGCGCAACTAGCCGCGCTGCGGCACAGGTAGCTATCGGGCGTGCCGGAAGGCCAACACCTGCCGGCACTTTTTTTGCGCTGCCCACGCTTTCTGCGATGCCGGCCCGCAGCCTTGGGTACTCCCATGGGGCAAAAAGTAGCTTGGGCTACGGCCACGCAAGGTGTTGAACTCGTCCTGTTCCAGCATTTGCTTGGCCCGCCCCACCCCGGGCTGCAGACCGCGGCAAAGATGTGTGCCAGCGGACCCGCTGCGGCGATCGGCCGCCATCCCGCCGCACGTCGCCTGACGAGCTAAGGCATCCGGCAGGGGCGCAGACGTGTCTGCTGTTGCATCGCCCCGAGACATCTTCGGGCAGTGTCGGCCGACTTTATCCCATTCGCGGCAGCGCGGGTTGACGGTGCGAATGGCGGGGGAATGGATCAGGCTGGCGGGGAAGCGTGCAAGATGGTGCTGGCGGACTCTCGCAGGTTGACGCAGATGATGGTGTGTACCGGAGAGGCTGCCTGAGGGAAGTAGGCATCGACGAAGTTTGCCGCGGCCAGGCCGGCGGCGCTATTGCACGGCGGCGTGGCAGACTTGAGCAGGATCAAGGGTACGCCCAACAGGGCTGATACGCGCGCGGCAATCGAGTCGCTGGTCACTTGCCAGGTGTGCGGCAGGGGCTGGACTGCCCAGCGGGGCTCTTCGTGCCGCAGGAAAGGCCAGGGATCAAGCAGCCACAGTCCCGGTCGTGCCGGGCGAGCGGCCCAGGGACGTACGCGCCGCACCCAACGCCCTCCCAGCAAGGCGCGTACGAGGCGGGCGTTGAGCTGCATGGCGCGGATGCACAGCCAGTGAGAGCGCTCCTCGCCCAGGCCGTGCAGGGCATCGGCGTGGCGGATGGCGTCGGCCAGTCTGCCGCCGCCCACCACCAGCAGCGTCTGAGAGGGGGGGCCGACGGTAAGCCAGGCGGCCAGCCGTGCTGGGAGTTCGGGCCAATCAAGCAAACTTCCGCCGAGCTTGACGACACGTCTGCCGACGGCTAGCCGAGATGGCAGGTCAGGTTGCAACGCATCAGGGCTCATGCGGCATGGACCGTCGCACGCAGTCACGACGGAGCGCTCCGGGGGGCAGGCCTGCCTGCCAGAATGATCTACTAACTGTGCGGCTCTGGGGGGGATTTGCGGAGCATGGGCTCCAGTGTGCCCACGAAATCGCGTGCGTCCTTGAACTCTCGATAGACGCTGGCGAAGCGCACGTAGGCTACTTGATCGAGGTCGCGCAAGAAGTGCATGGCCAGTTCGCCCAGGTGGTGGCTGGGAACCTCTTGGGAGAAATTGGCTTCGACCTCGCTTTCGATTTGGGCCACCAGGGCCTCGAGCTGATCGTCGCTGATGGGTCGTTTCCAGCAGGCCTTGGCCAGGCCGGTCTTGAGCTTCTGGGCAGAGTAGGGCTCGCGCGTGCCATCTTTCTTGACGACGTAGATGCCGACTTCGCGGCGTTCATAGGTGGTGTAGCGCCGGTGGCAGAGGTTGCACTCGCGGCGGCGGCGAATCACCGTGCCGTCATTCAGGCTGCGCGAGTCGATGACGCGGTCGTTATCCTGATTGCAATTTGGGCACTTCATGGCCGGTGAGGGCCGGCGTCCGGCGGCGGCGCGGCCGGAACCGAGCCATCCGTGGCGGGGGAGGCGGGCTGGGCCAGGCTCCAATCTCGGCGCTGGCGGGAGCTGGGGATGTTCAGCAGCTTGCGATACTTGGTGACCGTCCGCCGCTTGACAGGCAGGCCCTGGCGCGCCAGTTCGGCAGTCAGGTCCTCGTCGCTGAGGGGGTTGGTCTTGTCTTCGCGGTCGATGATCTCTTGCAGTTTGAGGCGGATGGCGTCCCAGGCCACTTCTTCGCCGTCTGCGGCGCGGGTGCCGCCCACAAAGAACTTCCGTAGGGGGAAAATACCACGCGGCGTTTGGATCCACTTGTCGTCCACGGCCCGGCTGACCGTGGTCACATGCACCCCCACCTTGTCCGCAATCTGCTGCATCTTGAGGGGTTCGATGTACTCAGGCCCCTTCTCGAGGAACTCCCGTTGATGGTCGACAATAGCCTGGGCCACGCGGGTCAGCGTCTGCCGGCGCTGCTGGATGGAGTCGATCAGCCACTGGGCGCTCATGATCCGGCGCTTGATCCAGTCGCGTTCGGCCTCGCTGGCGGTGCCGGCCTGGATCATGCGGCGGTAGATGGGACTGATGAACAGGTTGTGCGTGCGGTCGTCTTTTAGGTAGACGCGGTATTGCCCGTCGTCGGTCTTCTCCACGTACACGTCGGGGATCACGGTGGGGGCCGGCTGTGCGTCGAAGGCCGCGCCCGGCTTGGGGTTGAGCTTGCGGAGTTCGACCAGCGCATCCCGGATTTGCTGTGCCGTGAGTCCCGCGCACTTCTCGATAACGGGCCAGCGGTTATGCTCCAGATCCTCCAGATGGTGGAGGATCAGCACGCGCAGCGCCTCGTAGTGCGGCATGTCCCGGTGCAGTTGCAGCAGCAGGCACTCTTTGAGGTCGCGTGCGCCCACGCCGGCTGGATCGAGCTGTTGGACCACCCGCAGGGCGCGCTCCAGCGCGGCCACGGCTTGCGGATCGCCGGGCGGTTCGGCAAGGTCTTCCAGCCGCGTCGTGAGGTAGCCGTTGGAGTCGAGAGAGTAGATGATCCGTTCGGCCGCCTCGCGTGCCGGCGGGTCGAGGTCGAACCAGCCAAGCTGCGCCAACAGGTGGTCCTGGAGAGACTCGGGGCGTGCCGCCATGTTGGCCATGGCGTCGTGCTTGCGGTCGCTCTCTTCTTCCAGGCGGGAGTTGGAGAGCCGCGGCCGTTCGTCGAAGGTGTCGGGCAGTTCCTCGTCGAGCCGCAGCAGGCGTTCAAAATCTTCAGTGCCGTGTTCCGCGTCGACGATCAGTTCGCGTTCTTCAGGCGTGGGGGCGTCCGGATTCTCGTACTCGGTAGGTTCGTCGGGCAGATCCGGATCGTTCTCCCGCAATTCCAGCACTGGGTTCTCGCGCAGCTCCTGCTCGATCCGCTCTTGCAAGGCCATCAGGGGGAGCTGCAGGATCTCCATCGACTGGATCATGCGCGGGGCCAGAATCTGCTTCTGGGCCATCCGCATCTCTTGTCCAAACGATAGTCGCATGGCGATCCTAGAACCTTTGCCTTCCGGCCAGCGCCTCTGCTAGCACTTCTCTATTGACAAATTCTAGCACGCTTCCGCTGGTAATCCCCCTGGCCAGCCGCGTGATTTCTACGGGAAATTCGGCCAGCAGGTTCGAGATGTACAGGGCCGTGCCGTCCCCCTCCACGGTCGGATTGGTCGCCATGATCACCTCTCGCACCCCCCCTGCGCGCACCCGCGCCACCAGAGGCTCAATGGTCAACTGCTCCGGCCCCACCCCCTCCAGGGGAGCGATCCGCCCCAGCAGCACATGATACACCCCCTTGTACGTGCCGGCTTGCTCCAACGCCATCACGTCTCGCGGCTGCTCCACCACGCAGATCACACCAGGATCGCGCTGCGGATCCAGACAAATGGGGCAATATTCCTGCTCCGCCAGGTTATAACAGCGGCTGCAATACCGCACGTTCTCCTTCACATTGCGGATGGCATCGGCCAGGGCCAACGCCTCGGCCTTGCTCACCCGTAGCAGGTGATACGCCAGCCGCTCCGCCGACTTCTTGCCAATTCCCGGCAGGCGGGTCAACTCCTCCACCAGTCGCGTGACGGATTCGGTCACGGCCGGCATGGCATGCTACCTCGATTCAGGCGACTGCTGCAAAAGCCGCATGAGCATCTCCCCCACCTGCGAAGCATCCCCTGGGAAAGCCAGCTCCTTCAACCGCTGGGCTTGCGCCTCCGCCAGCTTGGCCAGGGCGTCGTTCATCGCCACGCAGGCCAGGTCTTCGATCAGTTCGCGATCGCCCCGCGCGAACAGACCCTCATCGATGCGCAGGTTCAGTACCTGTTGGTCGCCCCGCATCACGACGGTCACCAGTCCGCCGCCGCCCGTGCCCTGCACGCGGAGCTGCCGCAATTCGGAGAGAACTTGCTCCATCCGCCCGGCGGCCTCGCGAGCATGTCGAAAGAGGGAGGCGAGTTCGCTAAGGTTCTTGAACACGTATCGAGGACCGGCTGGGACAATCCTGGTGAGGCGTGCGGACATGCAGCCTGCGCTCTGGCAGCAGGCTGCCTTCGAAAAAGGCGGTCTACGGCGCCTCGACCCGTATCGGCCTGGCGCCGAACAGCTCGCGAGCCTGCCGCACCAGTGGGTGGCGCGCCGCTTCCATCAGCCGCTCTTGCTGCGTGGCTGGCCGAGCCGCCTCCGCCTCGCGGCGCTGCTGTTCGGGGCACACCACCAACCGCACTGCCACGGACCTGCCGGCCACGTCTGCTAGTGCCTGACGGATACGTGCCAACTGCTCCGGCCGCTCGCAGAACTGTTTAGACGAAGTATACCGTTGGAGGAACGCTACTTCCAGAACGGCATCCCCGGCCCAGACTGCGTGCTGGCAGAAACCGGCAGCCGTTTGCACAAACCCTGGCAGCCTGGCCACGGCCTGCTGCCAGAGGGTCTGGGCCTCCGGCAGCGACGCTTCCGCGGCCTGTTCGGCGTCCGCCCCCGTAGAGGAAGCACTCTGCTTCAAGGCCGGAGGGGCGACAGCCGCCTGGCTCGATTCCCCTAGACCAGGTGCTGCCGGCGTGCCGGCCTCCCAGGCAGCTGCTACTGGCGCCGGTACTTCCCCTTCGCGTACTGTTAGCTGCGTTGCGGCAACCCGGACGGGCACCGCCGGTGTACCCTCTTCCAGTGGGGCAGCCGGCTGGGCGGCCGGTGGCGCCCCCACCGCCCCCACGGATATCATCTCAGCTTCGTTTTTTTTTGGCGCACGGCTTGCCGGCGCCACACTTGGACGGTCATCGCCTGGTTCCCGCCTGCTGGCCGGCGCCCCCGAAGCGGCCGTTGCGGCAGGCACCATGCCGCCCGCTGCCGTACCGCGCAGCCGCGCCGCCAAATCGGCCAGCTCTTCCAGATTTGCCAGACGGCAGATGCGCACCAGGCACAACTCGACCAGCACGCGCGGCTGCGTGCTGAAACGCATGCGGTCCAACGTGCGGTCCACGATCTGCAAGGCGGCCAGCGTGCCATCCAGTCCCAGACGCTGGGCCGCCTCGGCGACCGCCGCTGCGTCCGCCGGCTGGACAAACTGGTACTGCTGCGGAGTGCAGCCTGCGGCCGCGACCATCACGTCCCTGAGGTACCCCACAAGCTGCTCCATGAGTTGGCCCACGTCCGCCCCTTCGCCGAGCGCGGCATCCAGCTCCGCAAGTGCGGCGGGTGGGTCGCGTCCCGCCAGCGCCGCCGCCAACCGGCAGATCCGGCCCTGCGGCGCTACACCCAGCAGACGCTGCACGCCCGCCAGCGTGATCCGCTCCTCACCGCAAGCCAGCACCTGCTCCAAGAGAGACTGGCCGTCTCGCATCGAACCGGCGGCCCGTTGGGCCAAAAACGCCAGGGCCTCCGGCTCCGCCGTCGCCCCTTCGGCCTCTACGATCTGCGCCAGACGTGCGGCAATGCTCCGCGCTTGGATGCCCGCAAAATCGAACCGCTGGCAGCGAGAGAGGATGGTGACCGGGATCGCCTCCGGCTCCGTCGTACAGAAGATAAACTTCACGTGCTCCGGCGGCTCTTCCAACGTCTTCAGCAAGGCATTGAATGCCTGCGGCGTGAGCATGTGTACCTCGTCGATGATGTACACCTTGTAGCGCGACCGCGCCGGACGCATGCCCACGTTCTGCCGCAAAGTACGAATCTCATCGATGCCGCGGTTGCTCGCGCCGTCGATTTCCAGCACGTCGATATCGGCCCCCGCCGCGATTTGCAGGCAGCTATCGCAGCGGTTGCAGGGGGTGGTGGTGGGCCCGTGCTGGCAGTTCAGAGCCTTGGCCAAAATGCGTGCGGCAGAGGTCTTGCCGACGCCGCGGGCGCCGCAGAACAAGTACGCATGCCCCACCCGGTTGCTGGCGATGGCGCCGCGCAATGCCTGGGCGATATGCTCCTGTCCGAGCAGTTCTTCGAACAACTGGGGCCGATAGCGGCGGGCCACCACCTGATAGTCGGCCTCGCCGCCAACGCTGCCGCGATGAGGAGCCTTGGCCGGCTCGGCGTGGTTCGCTTCCATCTCCGGCTCCGGGAGCCTGTGTGGGGGGTGCGGTTCGGTCCCTGGACCAGCCGGCAACCCGGCAGGGTGAAGGCGCCTGCCTGATCATCAGCCGGGCGAGGGCCTTGCACCCCAGGTGCCTGCCACGCGCCGGCCGCCGGTGAGAGACCCGCCGCACAAGAGGTGGACTGCTTATGGCTGCTCGGTTTCCCGCCTGACCAGGTTCACAGCTCCCCTTTGCGGGGGCCCCTCACCGGGGGCCGGCAACGATCTTTCCATCTTTGTAGGCGAGGCACTGCCGCCCGTCAATGAACTCCGGCTGGCTCAACGGGCTGCCAGCAGCGTCCGCAACAGCATGCATTTGCCCACGTGGTAGCTTTCGTGCTCGGCAATGTGGCCCACCGCCCATGCCCAGCTTCGGCGGTGCCGGCCCTGGCCCAACGGCCGCGCCAGGTCAGCCAGCCGCAATCCTGCCAGAAAACGGCGATAGTCGGCCCGCACGCGGCGATGGTATG
Source organism: Pirellulales bacterium (assembly GCA_023511675.1). Classification (GTDB taxonomy): domain Bacteria; phylum Planctomycetota; class Planctomycetia; order Pirellulales; family JAIMBC01; genus JAIMBC01. The sequence continues at coordinate 15,188 of JAIMBC010000069.1, read as the reverse complement.
CGCCCAGCGCATCGAGGTCGCGATGACGGCCGTCGTCCTGGGCGCCGGGGCGCATGGTGTACAGCGGCGTCTCCTGTACCTGCGGCTGGACATGAAACACGTGGGCCAGATAGTGATCGAGCATTTCTCCCAGGTGTTGCAGATTCCAGCCGATGGAGGCCACCTGGGGCAACGGCTGCCAGGCCACCTGCTCCGGCCGCAGGCTGCGCTGTGCCCACTGCCAGACGCCCCAGAAGTTGCCATCCAGGTAGTCCCACAGCTCCACCCAGGGTGCGATGGCAGGATCCATGACCAGGTGCAAGTTCCAGGGATGGCAAGAGAGCAAACAGCGACGCGAGCCGATCGCCTCTGCGGCAGGGCCCAAGGGCAGATCGCTGCGTTGCGCGTGCAGGGCCGCCGTACGGACCACGCGAGCGGAGCTTCCGCCGCCTGATGGGCCGCCAGCGCCTGCCGCACGCACCTGCCCTGGCGGCCTTCACAACCACACAACACTCAGACGCTGTGCATGGCTCGCAAAACGCCGGCCCAACATCAGGGCGGCATGCAACGCGCGGCGCTTGCCGCACGACCGATCAGTGTACCATGTCATAACGTGCCATGCTCGTACTGCTGTATCGAGGAGCAGCCATCTCCTGGTCAGGCGGGGCAAATCAGCCAACGCGCGGCCGTGCCGCCCAGCCATCACGGCGCAACGCAATGCAGAACCCCTGCAAGAATCCGCCAGGACTAATGCGCCTATCATCGGAGAAGGCAGCCGGCGATCGGTGGACCGGAAACGCACCTTGGTCCAAGCAGCGGTTGGGGCAGAGAATCTAGGCCCCAAAGAGAACTTCAGCGGCACGCATAGGCGCGCCCCTAGCGGCGCGCGTATAATTGGCAAGCGAAGGAGTTTCATTGCATGTTCCGGCTGTGCGCTCTAATCCTCGTTCTGCTGCTCGTGCTTCCCGCTGTGGCCGAGGGCTGCCCCTCTTGCAAGGCTGCGTTGGCCAGCCAGGAAGGCGGCCAGGGCAACCTGGTGCAGGGCTTCTTCTGGAGCATTTTGTTCTTGCTCTCCATGCCCGTCTTGATCGTGGGCGGCCTGTCCACCTACATGTACACCCTCGTTCGCAAGGCGCGCAAGGCAGCCTCGGGCAAGGCCCGCCAGTTGGGGCAACTCACCCCAGCAGGTTAGGATTGCCGGCCACGCTCGACCTGGCCGGGCAGCCTGAAGGTCCCCAACGGCAGACCACCTGAGGCGGAGCGGGCAAGGTGGCTTGTGGACGGCGGTTTCGTTAACGGAGACCTGCTGAGCGCAAGTCCCTCGGGCGTGTGCGATCTGAAGCGCGCCACAAGCTGTCAGCACTTCCCGCAGCGCGGAGCAGGCTGCATAATGCCCGTGGCTGGTACAACCCGGTTCGCTCGCGGCGGGGCGTGACGGGCCTGTTGGAGACGTGCCCCACAGGCCGCCGCCGTGTTGCCGAGGGCGGCATTCCAAGCACGGAGCACGCTCGATGACGGAGCCTCAAGGCGCGCTGCGCAGCATTGCCTGGCGCGAGATCTTCCCCTGGCTGTTGCTGGTCGACGTTTTTCGGCTGGCCAAGAGCCTGAAGATGTTGCTGCTGGGAAGCATGGGGGTGGCGCTCACGGCAGCAGGGTGGTGGGCGTTGGCCTGGCTGTTCAGCGGCGCGCCTGACGAGGAGATCCCGCAGGAGTGGCTGCGCGCGTATCGGAGTTGTCCGTGGTCGGAGGGCAGGGGGGCCGGGGTGGTCGAAGCGAGAGCCGGCTCGCCGCCCGCACAGGGGAGGGGCCAGCCGGCCGCTTCGCCTGAAGCGTCTGGCGGCCTGCCGGGTCGGCCGGCACCAGAGCGTGGCGCGCCGCTGACGGTGCCGCAGATCGACCTGGAGTTGGGTACCTGGGATGCCATGCTGCTGGGCGAGTACTCGCCCGTCGATGCGGCGGCAGCGCCGCCGCGGATAGGCGTGTACCCCATCACGCCCACCATCGGCCCCTGGTTTGAGTTGATGGGGCCGTTTCGGCAGATGCTGTCTGCGGCGGGCGGCTACCGCCGTGTCACCTGGGTGGGGTTTGCCTTTCTGTTAAGCTGCGGCCTGTGGGTGGTGGCCGTGTGGGCACTGGTGGGCGGGGCCATGACGCGCCTGGCCGCCGTTTATCTGGGCCGCGAAGAGAAGGTAGGGCTGAGGGCGGCGTTGCGGTTTGCCGCGAAAAAGTGGTGGTCTTTCCTCGGCGCGCCCTTGCTGCCATTGCTAGGCGTGTTCTTCGCGTCCTTGCCCTTGCTGTTGGCGGGGATGTTGATGCGCGGGGGGGTGGGACTGCTGATCACGGCGCTGGCCTGGCCGTTGGCGCTCGTGCTGGGGCTGTTCATGGCCGTGTTGTTGTTAGCCCTGCTGTTTGGCTGGCCGCTGATGTGGCCGGCCATCAGCGCGGAAAATGGAGACAGCTTCGAGGCGCTGAACAACTGCTACGCCTACGTGTATCGCCGGCCGCTGGAGTATCTGGGTTATGTCCTCGTGGCCACCTTGCTGGGCATCCTGGGGTGGGCCGTGGTGTGGGGCGTGGCCGAGGCGGTGGTCCACCTGACCAACTGGAGTGCGAGCTGGGCCTCGGGCGGTGCGCGCATGGACGACATTCGCTCGGCCGTGGCAGGCAGCCAAAGTTTTCGCGGTGCGGCGGGTGTGGGGGCGTGGCTGCTGCGCGTGTGGGAAGGTTTTGTGCGTCTGGCCGCCCTGGGGTTTGTGTACAGCTATTTCTGGTCATCCGTGACCGGCATGTACCTGCTGCTGCGGCTACGCGAAGACGGTAGAGAGCTGGACGAGGTGTTCGTCGAACAGAGCGAGCCGCCCCGGCCGCTGCCGCCGCTCGTGCCGGACGAGGCAGGCGTCCCCACCGTGCTCCATGAGCAGCCGGCACCGCAGGTGCAAGCTTCTTCCCCCCCCGGACCAGCAGCGGAAGAGATGGAGACGCCGACAGGCGCAGCCATCGGCCCTGAGCCTGCGCCGGCCCCTGCGGAGCATGCTGCCGCCGATGCACCGGCCCACACTGCGGCCGTGCCGCCCCATGTGGCCGATACGTCGGCACCTGCCGCAGATGCGCCGACTGGTGCGCCACCGCAGGAAGGCCGCGGCGGGCAGCAGCAGGCGGCAGAATAAGCAGACCAGCCGGAGGGTAGGTAAGCTGCGGAGGGGATCGTCGGCACCGCGCCGTGGCGGCGGCACATGCTGACAATCGGTACATCTGTCCGGCCAGCGCGATACCCTCCATCGTCGCTTGCTATCGGCTGATTTATAATGAGGGCATGAATGCCGAGGAACGCGCACGTCGCCGGTCGGAGGCTGCCTATGCCTATGGGTTGCATACGCAGCGTGCAGATGGCGCGCGGCTTGTCACCAGCCTGGCAGGCGGTCTGGACGTGTTGCGGGACCTGTTTCTCGCGCGGGTGTTCAGCGACGTCGAGCAGAAATGGGGAAGAGACTCCATGCTGGTGCCCACGTCGATGCTGGAGGGAGAGCGACGGGCCCGGCGCACCATTGAGCAGTACCTGGTGGTGGAGAGCACGGTGTTGGTGCGCGAGCGGAGCTACGTGCCTGCCGCGTTGGACTGGTATCTGCCCTGGCTGGCAGCGTGGCGGCTGGAGGGGGGCGCAAGTGAGGCACAGGCAGCAGGACTGGCCGAGCGGGCCGCGCAGGCAGAGCCGGAGCGGCGGCGCACGTTTACCAGTCAGCTCGATCAGGTGCTGCCCGAGGCCCAGCACGCGCCGCTGGTGTTGTTCCGCCTGTTTCCGCTGGCAGCGGGAATTGTTACGGCAGTGGCCTTCTGCGACCCCGCTGAGGCCCGCGACCTGCGCCGGCAGCAGATGGCCATCTTGCCGGAAATCGGCGACTGCCACGAGTGCAACGGCAACGTGCTGGACAATGGCGAGCGTTGCCGCCGCTGCGGCAATCCCGTGTGGAGCTATGAGTGGTTGACGGCCAACTAGGCGCCCTGGGGTGGCAGGGACGTGGTGTTGCCAAGTGCGGACTTGGTTCTGCCGCATCGGCACCTCCGCGGGGAGAATTGGGTTGGGGCAGCGGCTGCCGCGGCGGGGGGCGGCTTGGCGGCCTGTGGCAGCAGGCCGCTTCACCACGGTTGGGGGCGGTAACAGGCGACAGCGGTCGACCGCTGGGGCCATCATGAGACGTATGGCCGTTTGCACGCGGCTGGGGTCGGGCGGGCGTGCAAACGTTCCGCAGGCAACAGCAATAGCGAATGTGCCGATTGGCTGAATCGGCGGGCCGCGGCTGAACCGTTCGGTAAGTGTGGCGGACAGGCGCGGCCGCGCCGGCAGCACCAATACTTGTAACTACCCGGCGAATGACCAGTGCCGGGGCGATCGAGACCCTAGAGCGGGTAGGAGGTGGTTCAAATGGCTGGGAGATATTCCAGCAGCCCATGGGGGCTGTCCAGCGAGCAGCTTCTGCGGCGGCTGTGGACCGGCATGCCTCTGGCGGTGCTGGCCGTGGCGCTGGCGTGGCTGTGCTTCAGCAGTTTTTACACGGTGGAGCCGCATGAGGTGGCGGTGGTGTTGCGGTTTGGCCGCTACCAGGCCACGTCGCCGCCGGGGTTGCACTTCAAGGTGCCGCTGGTGGAAACGGTGTTGAAGGCCAGCGTGGAGGAGCACAGCTTGAGGTTGCCGTTTGCGGCGGGGGCCGTGCGGCCGACAGATCCGTCGGAGGAAGAGACGCTGATGCTCACCGGCGATCTGAATGCGGCCAGCGTGGAATGGACCGTGCAGTGGCGGGTGACGCGGCCGGAGGAGTACCTGTTCCGCTTTCCGCAGATCGAGAGCGAGGAGTCGGCAGAGCGGCTGATCCGCATGGTGGCCCAGTCGGTGATGAACCAGCTTGTGGGAGATTACTCGATCGGCGAGGTACTTACGGAGCGGCGGGCAGACATCGGCAATCGAGCATTGGCCGCCACGCAGGCGGCACTCGACGCGTACAAGTGCGGCATCACCATTTCCGCCTTGCAGATGCAGCGCGTGCGGCCTCCCGAAAAGGTCCGCCCGGCGTATGAGAGGGTGAACGCCTCCATCCAACAGCGCGACCGGCTGGAAAACGAGGCACACAAGGAGCGCAATGAGCAGATTCCCGGCGCCTTGGCACGGAAGGATCAGCTTATCCGCGAAGCGCAAGGGTATGCAGACCGCCAGCGGGCTCTGGCCGAAGGGGAGATCGCGGCCTTGCTGGCCCGCTGGGAGGCCTATCGCCAGGCGCCGGATCTCACGCGGCAACGGCTGTTCCTGGAGACCATGCAGCGCGTGCTGGGCAGCGTGGAGGCGAAGATTATCCTCGACTCCAAGCTCCAACAGGTCCTGCCGTTGCTTCCCTTGCAAGAAGGAGTCCAACCATGAGAGCTGCCAGGGTCTGGTTCGCGACGGGCTGGGTGCTGGCCCTGCTCCTGCTTGTGGCTGTGCTGCTTGGCCCCTCGATGCTCTACACGGTTTCGGAGCGGGAGCAGGTGGTGGTGCTGCAATTCGGCAAGGTGGTGGCCTCGCGCCGCCAGCCAGGGCTGTACTTCAAAGTGCCCCTGGTGCAAGAGGTACGGCGGCTGCCCCGCACCTTGCAATTCTGGGATGGCAGCAGCCCCGCCGATCTGCTCACGGATGTCCCCACGGCCGACGGCTTCAAGATCGAGGTCTCCGTGTGGGCACTCTGGCGGATTGTCGATCCGGAGCAATTCGTGCAGACCCTTCGCAGCGTACCCAACGCCGAGCTGCGTGTGAAAGACTTCGTCCGCAGCGCTGCGCGGAACGTGATCACTGCGCACGAGCTGGGAGAGTTGGTGCGCAGCACCGATCGGCCGCTGGTTGACGCCTTCGCACGCGACGTGCAGATCGGGTTGGATGCCGATGAGCCGGTGCCAGCGCCGCCGCGGGCTGCTGCTGTGCGGCTGGGGCGGGCCAAGCTGGTGGAGAAGATCCGCGAGGAGGTTCAGCGCGGGCTGCGCGGCGGTTCGCGCGGGGGCGAGCAGGGGCGGGGCATCGAACTGGTCGATGTGGGCATCGCGCGGATCGATTTCGTGCCTGATGTGCGGGAGCAGGCTTTCAACAAGCAGATCGCCTTCATGGAGTCGCTGGCGGCACGCTATGTCAACGAGGGAGAGCTGCGCAAGCGCGAAATCCTCAATCGCACGCAGGCCGACGTGCAGAAGATCGAGGGCGAGGGTGCCCGCGAAGCGGCCATCTTGCGCGGCCGGGTCGACGCCGAGGTGACAACCAAGTACGCCGAGGCCATCCGCCAGGTGGGGGAGTTCTACAACTTTGTGCGCACGCTGGAGGCTTACGAGAGCGTGTTGGGCGGGCGCACGCGGTTGATCCTAACCACGGACAGCCCCCTGTTGCGATTGCTGACGGCTGGGCCGGAGGCCGTGGCGTCATCGCCGGCAGATGGCGAGGGGGGGCAAGCTGCAGTGGGGAGGGCGGTGCTTGAGGGCGCGGCAGAGGAGAGGGGGGCGGCAGCGCCATAGGCAGGCTCGTCCGCGTGACGGGGCAACGCCGCGTGCGCGGAGGGGAGAGGGGCGAAGAGGGGTTGCAAAAATGCAGAGCCGCCCGGCGGGACCCAACCCGCAGGGCGGCTCTCTCTCGTCGTTGCTAGAGTGGGCGAAGTTCAAGAGGTCCGGTTACTTGCCGGTCTTCTTCTTCGCGGCCTTCTTGGCAGCCTTCTTGGCGGCTTTCTTCTTGGCCACAACTCGTCCTCCGTCTAAAGGTCCCTGGCGAGATCCGTCTCCGCTGCCGACGGCGTTGCATTCCAAACCTTGTCGGCCACTGGCAACGCCGCCGACCGTGAGCGAGTCCCACCCTTAACAAGGAAACGACTACTTGCCAACGGCCGCAGCACAAGCGCGCGGCTCCCGCGAGCGAGCACCGCAACCGCTAAACTCACCTTCACGTCCATCATGGCACGTAGTTGTACACAACATTCTCCATCGTGCAACACTTATTGAGCACTTTTTCTCCAACTTCGTCAATAGAACCACAACCGCGTTCCATCTGCAAGTCGCCCGCACGGCTGAGCGCGGCGCTGCTGCCAACCCAACCAACGTTGCTCGTGCGGCAGGCGCGTGCGCAGATATAACCAGCGCCGCAACGAGCCTTGCGCGCGCGCCGCCGCGCCCATGGCGCTGCCCAGCATCTCGCCCCAGGCATCGCTCCACACCGCACGCCGCAGATGAATCGGATCCAGACCATACCACTCAGCACGCGGCTCAACGGCCCGCGCGCCGTACTCCGCCGCCAGCCGCACCAGCGCCTCGTCCAGCGACGCGGCCTGCCGGAGCACCTCGCTGCGCACGATCCGCCGCCGTGGAAACAACACGCGGCGCATCAGCTCGAACTGCCAGGCAGGCAAACGCTCCAGCACCGCCAACGGCAACCGCATGATCGCCGTCCTCGCTTCCACGGCCGCCAGCCGCTGCAAACAGATCTCCACCCACTCCGCCACCTGCTCCGCCGTGAAACCATACGCCAGATCGTTGCCCACATCCGCGACCAGCGCCACGGTCCGCAGCGCCTGCTGCTCCGTGAGCCCCTGCTGCTCTTCCAGCGCCCGCCACAGCCCACACTGCGCAATGCCGGGAAGCGTGCGGCCCCACACCCCGGCAGGCACGCCGTAAGAGCGGCCATGGCCGAATGCCGCCAGCAGCTCCAGCGGGGCGCCACACACCAGCCGCGCTGACTCCACCACAATCGAAATCCCGCGCGCCACGTTGATCGCCCCCAACAACACCACGCGGCCCGCAAACTCTGCCATCCTACCAGCCGCGGCCCCACCCCCCCCGCTCTTGCTCCAACGCCTGGTAGCTGATCCAGGCCAGGTAGCCGAACAGCAGCACCGGCCAGAAGCGGCCCACCAGGGCCAGCCCCGTCTCCTGCTCCGGTGGTTCAGCACGCAACACCTTCCACAGCGCCCACAGGCCCATGCCCCCAGCCATGACCAGCGAGAGCGTCAGCGAGCGGGCAACGCCCTCGCGCGGATTCGCCGCCGCGAACAGCGCGCGGCTGATCTGTCCCCCGTCCAGCGGATAGATGGGCAACAGATTGAACAGCCCCCACCAGATGTTCACGTACAGCAGGTAATACAGCAAGATCGTTAGCTCATAGCGCGGCAAGCGCATAAAGCCGAACTCCACCAGCCGTGCGCTGCTGAACCGCAGGTAGGGGCTCAGGCCCGCCAGCCACATTCCGCCCAGCAACAGCGCGGCAAGCACGAAACCCGCCGCGGGGCCCGCGAACGAAATGCACACCTGAGGCCACGTGCCGCCAGCGCTCCGGCCCACACGCCGCACGCCGTGAGGAATGGCCAGCCCCCCAAAACCGTGCAGCACCACGTGCGCGTCCGCCCCATACCAACGGAACGCCGCACAATGGCCCAGCTCATGCACCAGGATGCTCACAAACACGGCGGCGACCCAGATCAGCACATCCAGCGGCTCTCCCAGGCCACTCAGCATCAGTGCCATGAACCAGAACATGGGGTGCACGCGTACCGGCACGCCTAGCAGGCGGAAGCGCAGGTCGTAGGCTGATTCAGGTGGTTCGGCGAACATGCTTCTCTCGAGCGGTGGATGCGGCGCCGGCCCGGCAGCCGCACGCAAGACATTCCAACGCGGCGGCGAGGCACCGCCCGCGCTACGGCCCTGCAGGTATCCTAGCACACACCCCCAACCCCTGCGAATGCCCGCCCAGAAATGGCCCCAACCTCCCCAGCGTTGCTATGCTGAACGCAGCCGACCCGCCGCAGCAGACAGTCAGGCGGCTCCGGCACACGATACCTTTGTCATGAGCATCGGCTCGAATCACGCGGTACCGCCCCGCAAACCTGCCCGCTACCGCTCGCGCTCGCTGATGCTCGGCTTGCTGGCCGGGTTGGCGCTCTGGTCGCTGGTCTGCGCCGGGGCAGCGGTGCTCTTGGGGCGCAACCGCCTGCCCCTGCTTACGCCCGAGGCACTGGAGCAAGCACGGCGGCTGTGGGACTCAACAGGCCCGGCCAGTTATGACCTCGAGGTGCAGATCCGTGGGCGACAGCCGGGCGTGGTGCGGCTTACAGTCCGCAACGGCCGTGTCACGCGCATGACGCGAGACGGCGTGGTGCCTCGCCAGCGCCGTACCTGGTCTGCCTGGACGGTGGAGAGCCAGTTCGACATGCTGGCCCTGGAGCTGGAGGCGGCACGCCGTCCGGAGGCAGGCTTCGCTGCGCCGCCTGGCGCGCAGGTGGTGCAACGGGCCGAGTTCGATCCCCAGTACGGCTACCCGCGACGCTACCAGCGGCACGTGCGCTCCACGCCGCTGGAGGTGGAGTGGGAGGTGGTGCGGTTCACTCCCTATCCATCACGCTAGGTGCTGCCCGGGGGCATCCCGGAGCGCCGCCCGTGCCCACGCGGCGGGTTGGTGCGATGGCATGCCGTCACAGGCGGTGTGTGGCGGATCGGGCGGAACCATGTGCTTCAGCCGCTGGGCGGTGTGGACACGGGCGGCTGCGCGCACCGCTGGCGAGAGTGGTCGGCCACGTGTGCGGCGGCACTGGGACCGGCGGAGCATGCAAGCGCTGATCGTGTGTCGTGCGGCACCTGCGTGCGTCGAGGGATGTGCGCGCGACGGTTGAACGGTTGATCGCATGACCGAATCGGCCTTGACGGCGCTGGCAGCGCCTCCTATCCTTCGCGGCTGCTTCAGCTTAGGCAGGATCATCGTTTCGCGTTCTCTCCTCGACCAGTACCGAGAGCTATGGGCTATCTGCTTGCGCTGTGGTGTGCGGCGGTTTGCACGTTGGGCGTGGGCGAGGAGGAGCCACCGCCCAGCCTTGCCGACCGGCTGGGGAGGGAAGCCCAGAGCAACATCGCGGGGGGGGCAGCGACGGGCGAGCTTTCCCACACCGGGGAGCCCGAATTGCGCGGCGTGCTCGTCCTCCGCAACGGCGAGGTGTTTGAAGGCCAAATCCACCGCGAGGAGCATGCGTACGTTGTCACGCTCCCCACGGCCCGCATTCGCGTGCCGGAGAAGGAAGTGGACTTCTGCTGCCGCTCGCTCGCAGATGCCTACGAGTGCAAGCGCGCGGTGGCCGATCTGCAAAGCGCCGAGGCGCGCCTGGCCCTGGCCGAATGGTGCCTGCGCCACGCCCTGCTGGAACCAGCCGAACAGGAACTGAACGCGGCACGCCAACTCGACCCTCGAGCGCCGCGCTTGCAGCTCGTGGAACGCAAGCTCGAGCTAGCCCGCACGCGCATCCCCTCCCGCCGCAGCCGTCAGCCCCCGCCGCAGCCGTCTCAGGATCTCGACCGCCTGCTCAGCGGCCTCCCCCCCCAGTCGATCGAGGTGTTCACCCAGCGCATTCAACCTTTGTTGCTCAACCGCTGCGGCACGGCCGGCTGCCACGGACCGCAGTCCGGCGCGCACTTCAAGCTGCTGCGGCGCGGGCCGGACAAGCCCGCCAGCCGCCGCGTCACTCAGCGCAACCTGCTCGCCCTGAGCGAATGGATCGATTGGTCCGAATGGCAGCACAGCCCGCTCCTCGAACACGCGGCCAACTGCCATGGAGGGGCCAAGACGGCGCCCCTCGCCGGCATGCAAAGCAAGCAGTACCGCGAGCTTGCCGAATGGGTACGACAGCTCGCCGGAGGCAAGGCGCCGCACGCCAGCAGCGCAACGAGTACGCCCCGCGAAGAGCCCGCCACGGCCATCAGCGACCAGCCGCCTGCACCACCGGATGGAGAAGCGACGGATCTGCTTGATCTCGACGCGGCCTTGCCCGATAGCCATAAGTAATCCTCCGCGATGACAACACGAGCGCAGCACGGCACGTCGGCCGGGCTCACCGCCGTTCCCCATCTCCTGCCCTCGCCTGTCCTCGCCTCGCCACCGCGCCCTCCGCCGCCACGACGGCGCCGGTCAGCCAGGTGCCTCCGCCGCCAGCGCTGCCAGCGACACGCCGAGCCGGGCCGCATGCCTTTCGATCGCGGCCCAGGTGGCCGCATCGATGGGAATGCCCTCCTGCCGGCGTTGCACGCCCATCCGCCGCTCCGGCTCTCCCGGCACCAGCACCTCTGCGAATCCCTCTGCCGGCGGCGATGACTTGACGTAGTCCATGAGTTCATCCACAAGCTGCCGAAACCGCTGCGGCGGAACAAATGGCGCTGGATCCACCGCCAGCACCCACAGACCATTGCCCTTTAGCGTGGGGTCGGTACACGCATGCCCTGCCAGGGTGTTGCCGAGGATCTCAACCAACAGTCCCAGGGCAAAGCCCTTGTGGCCGCTGGCCCCCCCCAGCGGCAGCAGGCCGCCTCGCGGCGGCCCATAAAAAGCGCGGGCATCGGTGGTGGGGCGTCCGGCGGCATCGATGGCCCAGCCCTCGGGCAGAGGCAGGCCCCGGTTCAGATAAGTGCGAATCTTCCCCTCGGGCGCCACGGACGTGGAAATGTCTGCCACCAGCGGCTCACCGCCGCATGGCACCGCATACGCCAGGGGATTGGTGGCCAGGCGTCCTTCTCGGCCTCCGAACGGCACCACAAAATGACCATGCACGGGCGAGTTGCACGCGGCCACGGCCAGCATGCCCTGGCGCGCCACCCATTCGACCACGCTCCCCAGCCGGCCCACGTGGCCGCAACGCAGGGTCACAGCACAGCCGATGCCCGCCTCGCTTGCCAGCCGCCATGCGGTTTCTGCCGCGCGGCGGGCACCGACCTGGCCGAAGTTGTAGCCACAGTCGACGATGGCCGTGGCGGCCGAACGCTGCTGCACGGTGATGGCTGCCCCCGGCACCAGGCTGCCGCAGGCGATTTGATCGAGGTACTCGGGCAAGCGGAGCATGCCGTGCGAGTCCACGCCCAGCAGGCTGCTGGTGGTCAGGTCCCCGGCTACCAGTTCGGCCTCTGCGTGCGGCGCACCCGAAGCGCGCAGCAGTGCCTCGGCCAACCTCACACAGGCCGATTCGCTCAGTCGAAGCAGGGGTCCCAAGTAGCACCTCAGGTTGTGGTGTGGCCGACGAGGGGCCGCATGAGGGCGGGGCGGCAGCCGCATATCCCCTACCAGCTTACGATGCTGTGGAAGCCTGGCGGAAGATGCCGGCCGTTCTGGCCGCCAGACGAGTCCAGGCTTGCGGGCGGAGGGCCGGTAGCGGTTGGCGCGAGGGGGTGCCGGCACAGCGCGCACGGCCTCGGCCAGCCTTGCTAGCGCTATGGGCGCGCCGCGGCCACTGGCGTGGGCCGCTGTCCCCGGCGTGGGGCGCTGTCCCCGGCGTGGGGCGCTGCCGTCGGGGTGCGTCACTGTCCTGTGGGCCGCGTCGCTCCCGCATCCTGGCGTTGGCTCGTTCGCTTGTTCGCGCTTCCACTTGACCTATGTCGCTGGCCAGCACGTGGGTAGAATCCACTTCTGGGGGCCATGATGCATGCGTATGTAGCCTGAGTTTAGGGCGCAGATGCTCCGTTACTGGACTGCCGGCGAATCTCATGGTAAGGCCCTGGTGGCCCTGGTCGATGGTTTTCCGGCCGGGGTAGCGGTGGACCCCGCGCTGATCAATGCCGAGCTGAAGCGGCGTCAGGGGGGGTACGGCCGCGGCGGCAGACAGCGCATCGAAAGCGACGAGGTGGATATCAAGAGCGGCATCTGGCAGGGGAAGACGCTGGGCAGCCCCATCGTGCTGGAGATTGCCAACCGAGATTACAAGTTGGAGCGGCTTGGGGACCTGGACCGTCCGCGGCCTGGGCACGGAGACCTGAGCGGGTCGGTCAAGTATTTGAGCGGCATCCGCGGTGTGCTGGAGCGTGCCAGCGCGCGAGAGACCGCAGCCCGGGTGGCGGCCGGCGCGCTCGCCAAGCAACTGCTGGCGGAGTTCGGCATCCAGGCGTTCGGCTATGTGGTGGAACTCGGCGGCATGCGGCTGGAGCCCTTGCCGGGCACGCTGGAAGAGCAGCGCGCCCGGCGCGACGCCAGCAGCGTCTATTCTCTCAATCCCTCGCTCGATGGGCAGGTGCAAGCGTTGATCGACCAGTGCGGCCGAGAAGGGGACACGCTGGGCGGCATCATCGAGGTGCGCGTGGAGGGGCTGCCGTTTGGGCTGGGCAGCCACACGCAATGGGACCGCAAGCTGGATGGACGGCTGGCCCAGGCGGTGATGAGTATTCAGGCCATCAAGGGGGTGGAGATCGGGCTGGGGTTCGAGGCGGCACGCCGCCGCGGTTCGCAGGTGCATGATCCCATTCAGTATGATCCAGCGCAGCGAGACACCCCGAGCCTGGGCTACGTGCGGCCCACAAATCATGCCGGCGGCCTGGAGGCGGGCATGACGAACGGCCAGCCGCTGGTGCTGCGCGCGGCCAAGAAACCGATCAGCACGCTGCGCAAGCCGCTGGAGTCGATCAACCTCCAGACCAAACAGCCTGAGCCGGCCGCCTATGAACGTAGCGACGTGTGTGCGGTGCCGGCGGCCAGCGTGATCGTGGAGAATGTGGTGGCCTTCGAGGTGGCAGCAGCGCTGGTGGACAAGTTCGGCGGAGACAGTCTGGTGGAGATGAAGTCTCGTTTCGAGGCGTTTCTGGCCCTGGCGCGATCGCGCTGACGAGGTGCAAACTCAAGCTCCCCCTGCCAAGGATGGCACGTCTGGCGTTCATCATGTTCTGTCTGTTCCCCACGCTGGGCGTGGCGGCGTGGAGCTGGTACTGGCGCTCGCCGGTGCACACTCAGCGCTGGGAGCAGCAACTGGCAGACTGGCTGCGCCTGCACGTGGAACTGGAAGGTGTCGAGCACCCTCAGCCCGGCGTGGTGCGCTTGCGGGGGGTCCGCCTCGCCGACCGCGAATCCGCTGCCGAGGTGCTGCGTGCCCAGACCATCGTCATCCGCCGCCGTGCCGGTCTGCTGGAACTCGAGCTGGTAAAGCCCGAGGTATTCGCCTTGCAGAGGGATCGGCTTATCTCCGTGGCGAGAGAGCTGCTGGCGCACAAGCCCAGCGATCTGCCCGGCTTGCTCACCCTGCGAGCAGAGGGACTCGCCTGGCGGCAGGACGGCTCGCCCTACCTGGCCAGGCAGGTGGCGGGGGGCATGCGGCTGTCCAGCGAGGCGAGCGTCATCGAGCTGGCCTTCCTCCTACCAGGGGGGGGAAAGCGGCCCGCAAGGCTGCGGGCGGTCAGAGACCGGCGCGGGGCAGCAGGCTATACCCTCACTCTGACCAGCGGCGATGCGCATCTGGCCTGTGCGCTGCTGTGGCCCCAGGCGGCGGATTGGCTGGGGCGTGAAGCCCGCCTGCGCGGCACCGCCTGCTTGCGATACTCGCCGCAGGGCTGGAGCGGCGAGCTGGCCGGCGAGCTGCTCGATCTGGACCTGCACCGCCTGGTAAGCGGCCATTTTCCCCACCAGCTCACAGGCAAGGCACGGCTCGAGATCGAGAAGCTTGTCATCGAACAAGGACGCATCGTGCATGCCGCCGGAACCCTCCGTTGCGGCCCGGGGCTGATCAGCCGCAGCCTGCTCGCTTCCGGCGGCCAGGCCCTTGGCCTTACCGCCGCAGCCAAGCCGCTGCCGCCCCAAGACAGGCCGCTGGTGGCCTACACCCGCCTGGCATGCGACTTCTCGCTCGGCCCGGAGGGATTGGTCCTCTCGGGCTGGGCGAGCGACGCGCTGCCAGGCGCCATCCTCGTAGATACCTACGGTCCCCTGTGGAGCGAGCCTGCCCTGCAACCTCAGCCGGCGGCGGCGTTGGTAACCATGCTGGTGCCCGCCGCCGCGGCGCAGGTACCCGCCACCCGCGAAGCCGAGGCACTTCTCCGCTGGCTTCCCCTGGAAGAAGCACCACGGCAGCCTTGAGAGAGTGGGCCGAGGCCGCGGAAGCTTTCCGCGGAGAGAGCCCACCCCCATACAGCAGGGCCGTCTCATTGCCCGCCAGAGGCCGCTGTGCCCTACACGTCGCACACCTGCACAGCCTGCCGCAGGCCTTCCAGGGGGTCGCGCGTGGGGATGAACTCCTGGCCCACATGGCCCTGATAGCCGCATTCCACCAGGGCGCGCATGACCGGCGGGTAGTTGATCTCTTGCTCGTCATCCAGCTCGCGGCGTCCAGGGTTGCCTGCCGTATGGACGTGCCCGATGTACTCGGCATACTGCCGAATGCGGGCGATCACGTCTCCGTCCATGATCTGCACGTGGTACACGTCGAACAGCAGCT
>JAIMBC010000068.1 GCA_023511675.1 Pirellulales bacterium | reverse complement strand
CGGACAGCCGCAGGCCATGGCCTCCACGGCTGGCAGGCCGAAACCCTCCCACAACGAAGGGAGGACCAGCGCCGCGGCCGAGTTCAGCAGGGCGACCAGCTCAGCATCCTCCACACGGCCTGTAAAATGGACATGTTCCCGCAGGGATGCCTGGCTCTGCGCAAAGCGCAGCAGTTCGGGAACGTTGTCCCAGAAACCCTGTCCCGACGTGTCGCCCACCACGGCCAGGTGCACCGCTGGCCGCGCGGCAGTGACACGAGTCATGGCCTGCAACAGGCCCAGCACGTTCTTGTGGCGGTTCATGCCGCCCACGTAGACCAGCAGTTCCGCCGCAAGGGGTATTCCATGCCGCTGCCGCGCACGCCGTGCCGCCGTGGCGTCCTCCAACACGCAAAACACGGGATCCGCCGCCTCGGTCACGACATCAATGCGCTCCCTGGGAATACCGAGAAGCTGGTGCAGATCCTCGGCCGAGGTGCGCGAGACGGTCATGGCTCGCGCCGTCTGCCAGCGCGCCAGCGCTGTCTTCAGCCGCCACAACCGCTGGTTCCAGCGGTTGGGGAACAACAACTCCGGCATGCGCTCCGCCGTGGCATCGTGGTAGCAGACCACGCAGGGTATGCGCGACAGGATCGGGAAGTAGGAATAGACAGCGGGAAAGAAAAACAGGTCGAATCCGCCGCGGACTGCCGCTCGCCCCATCCGCCACAAATAGGCGAACGACCGGGAGCGATCGCCTACGGCCGACTCATTCAGCGAACGGTCCGTGCCCGCACAGATCACCTGTACGCCCTCGGGCAGCCGCCCCTGCGGCGGCCGGTCGAACAGCAGCGTGTAGCGGATGCCACGCTGCCGTACGGCCAGTGCCGCCACCAACTCTCGCGTAAACCGGCCAAAGCCGCGATCGTTCGACCAGGTAGTGGCATCAATGCCCACGTGTAGCCCGGCTCCGTTCATGGTGCAGGTCTCCGCCGCCCTCATTCCTGCGTCGCCACCGGACAGGACGCCGCATCCGCCCCCGCCGGCTCCACGAAAATGGCCCCATCCTGCTCAAAGGCGTGATACGCACGCAGGCGAAATGCTGCACAGCCAGATGACCCGTCCTCAACCGAATATGCAATCCCATGTCCCGGACAGAACACTCGTGTCCCGTCATAGTGGCCGTCGGCCAGATCGATCCCCAGATGGGGGCACACCCTCGAGTATGCCACCACGGCGTTCCCGCAACGAACCAACAGCAGCCTGGCGTTCTCCAGGTCCACGGCCAGCCGGCCGCCCTGCTCCAGCTCGCGCGAGGCACATACCCGAACCGGCTGGCCCAGCCTTGCGCTTTGCGGGCAGGCGATGGCTGCCGGGGTCTCCTGAAGAGGGGCGCGCGGCCGCACTTGCCTGCGCCGTCCCTGGTACTTGGTGCGTGCAAACACGCGGATCCTGCCGAAGCGACGCTGCTCCAGATCTTGGGAGCTGAACCAATGTTCGAAGTGAAATGGGGCGTGGGGGTCGAAGCGGGGCACGTCCGGGTTGAGCCTCGTGCTGATGACCACGCGCGTGCGGTCCGAAATATTGACCTGCGTGCCGTGCAGTGTTTCTGGATTGAAGACCAGGAGCTGGCCCGGCTCCAGCGCGGGCTTGACAGGCCGGGGCAGAGTGATGCCGGGGGCCACGTACATGCTCCGCGGATCGAAGGGGAGTGTGTGTCCAAACACCTCGGGATAGAGAATGACAGTATTGTCTTCGTTGACGCCATCGATGGCCCACCAGAGGTTGACGCCATCGTACGAGTGGCCGTACCAGGTGTCGACATGCGGGCCGTGAGAGCGGGCCGGGTCAGGCAGGCTGCGATGATAATCGTTGGGGTTGAAAGCGCCGGAGTCCTTGCGGGAGCGCTTGCGAAACAGAGTTCGCAGGCGTTTGCCCAGCAGATTGGCCAGCAGCCGCCAGTCTCGGGCGGCGGCGAGAAGCAGACGTGCCTGCTCCTTCAGGGACTTGGCCGGATGTTTCACTCGCCGCGCCTGCCGGGCAATCATGAACGGATAGTGGATACGAATCACAATCAAATAGTCGACGTAGAAGGTGCCAGCCAGGCCCAGAGTCTCGCGCCCCACCCGGAACGACCAGTAATAGAGGTCGTTGCGCAGCCGGCGCAGCAAGTAGTCCTCGAGCAGCAGCACATCCTCCACCGGAAAAAACCTGTGCAGTTGTCCTAAACCCGCTGCGGCCACGCGATCGCGGCACGCCCGGCCGGCAATCGCGGCCACGCCGTCCAGGAAGGTGTCCACCACCTTGGCATACATCTCTTCGCGCAGCGCGTATTGGTCCAGTATGTAATACGAACCCTCGTTCAGCAGTTGGGATACATCCACTGCCTGGGACATGATGCTCATCGACGTAGCTCGCTTGGTGGTTGTAGCTGCAAGGCGCACACGCACCGTAGAGGCGTGGCCAGGCAAAGGCGGCTGGTCATGCCGACCTTCACGGCGCCCCGTCAGCGCCTGGCAGGGCACAACGGTGCTTGATGTGCTCGGCCAGCCGCAGGGTCAGGGCCAGGATGGTGGGGGTGGGATTGACAAAACCCGCTGTGGGGAACACGGAACTTCCCGCGATGAACAGATTGTCCACGGCGTGTGCGCGGCAGTCTGGGTCTACCACTCCATCGTGCGGGGACTGCGGCATGCGGGTGGTTCCCATGTGGTGGTGGCCGCCGACCAGGTCCGGGGGCCAGCCGCTGTCTTGTGCGTTGGGGCTGGCGGAGTTGGGGGTGATGGTAGTGCAAACCCGGGTGAGCGGGCCAGGCTTCAGAGTGCTCCCTGATCCAGGCGCCTGGCAGCAGGCGTCCCAGGCCGAGACGCTCCATCTCCTGGCCAAACACCTCGGCCATGACGCGCATGGTGAGGCGGTCTCGTTCGGACAGTACCCAGTGCACATGCGCCTTGCGGAGCCCCAGGGCGTCTCGAGCTTCAGCCAGCGTCACGCGGCTGGCGCGATTTGGCTCCTGTTCCGTGCGCACCTCTGCGCGCAGCCCTTGGATGCGGAAGCGCTTGGGCCGGCCCAGCGCGTGGCGTAACAGGTTGGCCATCACTCCTCCCGGGTCGCGTAGCAGGGTGCGCAAGAGGCGGCGCGTGTGGTCCGGCGCCTGCCGCCGCACCAGTCCGGCCAGCAGCTCTCGCAGTGCCTGCGTGGCGTCGCCGTCAACGACCGGCTTGACGTGCACAACGGCATTGCAACAACGTCGCGCGCCCTGCACCTCGGGAGAAAGGCACATGCCTACCTCGACCAGCCTACGGCGCAACAGGCCGGGCGTGAACAGATCCAGCACGCGCCACGGATCGGCCGTCTCCAGCTCGCCTGCCGTGAAGGTTGGATGCTCCATGAAGTACCTGCCCACCAGGTCCCGTTCGTTGCACCGGCCGCTGGGCACCACGTCGTTGGACAGCAACAGCAGTCGGGCGTTCTCGATACCGCCGCAGGCGAGCACATAGTACTTAGCCCGCACGCGGAAGCTGCCGCCAGGCTTGCGCGCCTCGACCGCTTCCAGATGATTCCCCGCTCCGTTGGCTGCCAGCAACACGGCATTGGCGTGCAGATAGACCCGCACGTTCGCGGCCTGTTCGAGCGGCTTGCGAAAGTGCGTGCCGAACAGCAGCGTCTTGCCAAACTGGAAGGCACAGTATGCCAGCCTCCGCTCATCCAGTGGCGGCGGCTGGGTGCCGAAATGCCGCCACACGCCTCCGTCGAAGTGGAACGGCCTGTGCCAGCCGATCAGCTCGTGGACCCGATCATAATACGGTTCCAGCTCCGCTAGCGAGATCGGCCACCCGCTCAGCGGTACCCAAGGCCGCTGTTGAAAGTCTATCGGCTGCATGGGGCGTCCCCGTGCACCCCAACGGTAGGTACTGCCGCCCAGCATGCGGAACCGGCTTTCCGCCAGGTCGAAATAGGGCACGCCGCTGGTTTCGCCGGCTGCCAGCGCCTGCGATTCCGCCTCGTAGCTCAGGCCGCCGCCTTCTAGGAGGCAAACGCGCAATCTGGTGTGGGACAGCTCGCGGGCCAGCGTGATGCCCGCAGCCCCCCCTCCGATAATGCAGACGTCCGCTGCCACCTCAGCGCCGTCCTGAAGCGTTCCGGCCTCAACAATCATGGCTGCCGCACTCCGCCCTGCGCGCCGCCGGCTGGTAGGCACGCGCCACCGCACCGCCAGCCGGCTCAACGATGCCCAGCGATGCCCAAAGCCGCTGCTTCCATTCATCGATCGCCGCCCGCGGCAGGCGCAGCGCCAGCGGAGGGGAGCGTTCGATCCATCGGGCAATACCCGCCAGATCCGCCCGCGCCGCCGTGGGCAAGCCAAAATCAGCCCCCATCATCTGTGCGCGGTTGTCGACCTCCACAATCAGCGAACGCACGCCGTGTTGCAGGGCACGAATGCCCGCATGCAGGCGGTTGCCC
The DNA here is from genome assembly GCA_023511675.1 of Pirellulales bacterium. Taxonomy (GTDB): domain Bacteria; phylum Planctomycetota; class Planctomycetia; order Pirellulales; family JAIMBC01; genus JAIMBC01. The sequence continues at coordinate 18,960 of JAIMBC010000068.1, read as the reverse complement.
ACGTAATCGATGCCTGCCTCGCGCACGAGCAGTTCGTCCAGTGCCTGCAAGGTGGGGTCGACATAGTGGATGCGCAGACCGAACTGCCGGACATAAGGGTAATCGGCCGGGTTCTGCGGCCAGAGATAGACCTTGCGATACGCACGGCAGAGGAGCTGGAGCAACTCGCCGTCGAGCCTGCGGTTGGGAAAGTAGGTGTTGAGCGCGGTGAGCACGGCATGGCCCTGCTCCACGGGGATGGTACGCAATCGTTCTGGGTCCAAGGACCACAGCGTGGGACAGCCCGTGTTGAGCGCGTTGGTGATGCCGATCGACCGCAGCCTGGCGAGCGTGTAGCTGTCTCGCACGGAATGCACGTGCGTTGCGCTGAGGATGCTCCGCAGCAGCCAGCGGGAATACGGGTCGGGCCGGCGCTGGAACTGGTACCAGCCGCAGCCCATGAGCACGATCCGCCGGCAGAGCAGTCCGTCCAGCGGGGTCAGCTTCCACGGGCAGCGGAACCACATTCTTGAGCTAAGTAGGTTGGTGCCCCCCACGATGGCAACGGCAGACTGGCGTATCAGGCCGCGGCTGAAGCGCGTCATGCGTTCGTGCGAGGCCACCGTGAAACAGCGTAGCCGGGCCAGCAGCTCCGCCAGCTCCCGGCGTACGGCCTCCATGATGATGAAGTCGCCCAGGTTGCTGGCTGCAACCGAAGGATCGATCAACGTGATCGACGGCACGCTGTCCTGGAGGAGAGGCTGCGCGTCGCCGCCGGCGGATCGTCCAGCAGGGGAGAGGTGTTCGGCCTCGTTGCGGTCAGTGGTCATCTCGTGGGAACCTGCGCGCCGCGCGTCAGGAGGGTTATCTCCGCCCCGGCGTGGCGCCAGGCGTGAGGCGTTGCCGAGACGGCGTGCGGCGCTGGGTTAGGAAGCTCTGTGGTTGGCGGGCACATCGACCGCGTCCGCGTAAGCGGCGCGTTCCTGCTGGGGTAGCGGCGAGGCCTTTTGCCACGCCCTCGCTCCGACCATCGCCCTGACCAGGTGCGCGGGCTGGAACACGATGCTCGGCCACATGAAGACCTCATTGGTGCAGTAGCATTCCTTGGCGCGAATCGAGCACCGCACCTGCTGCGCCACGTGAGACTGCCAGATCTCGGTGAACGTCTGCCGCCGCAGGTTGCCGATCGGCGGACGCTGCTCGCAAACGGCCACGTCTCCGTTGGCATGGATCACGGCGCTCAACACGCCAGCCCGGCAGGGCACGTACTGGGCCTGCGTCTCGGCGGCCTTGAGCTTGGTCCATTGCAACATCGGTTCCACAATGGCGCCAAGGCGTGCCGCCTCGCGCGGCGCCCATAAGCGGCGCATGTAGGCGTAGAGGGCGCGGTACTCCTCCAGCGCCGGGCCTTGCAGGGTCGGGTTCTTGCGATCGCCCCGGATGATGGCCAGATTATGGTGCGAGATTTGCGGGCAGCGGTCGAACAGATAGGTGGTCAGCCGCTTGATCTCTTCCATATTGAGCTGGGTGGCGCAGGAGTTGGCATGGATCTGCAGCCGGCGGTCCTGCTGCTGGAGCCTTGCCAGCGCTTCATAGGTATCCATGGCTCTGGCAAACGCATGGCGCGTGGCGCGGAACGTGTCGTGAAACTCCGGCATGCCGTCGAGCGAGAGTTCCACTGCCAAAAGCCGCAGCGAACGCTCCTGCAACACGTCGCGGACGGCGCTGGCGGTCCGCTCGGTGTAATAGGCGTTCGTGGGCACGTAGATCTCTTGCACGCCATTGCGGCGGATGAACTGGCGGCAGATGGGCGCGAACTCCTTGCGCAAGAATGGTTCGCCCCCGGACAGGTTCAACGTTTCGACGCGTCCTAGCTCCTCCGAGAGCCGCACCAGCTCCTCGAAGGTCAAGTCATCGCGCTGATTGAGCTGCTGCCAGTAGAAGCAGTGGTCGCACTTCATGTTGCAGATGGAGTTGATGAACAGCACCAGAAAGGGCGGCGTGCTGGCAGGCCGGTAGCTCTTGAGCGTCAGGCGGACGTGGCGTGCGATGCGTTGCAGGATGTTCATGTCTGCCATTCAATCTTCGACCACATGGTCTTGAAAACGCTCGAGGCACTCGCCCCAGCGCCGCCGGTCAAAGCAGCCGTCTGCGCCCAGGCAGTCCGCTGCCGCATAGGCCGTGGCCAGCGTGTGGTGGATGTTGTCGTGTGCGAACAGCCCTTGCCGCCCCAGCAGTACCAGGCCCTCGATGCCTCCCAGCCACTCCTCCACCCGCCGCTGGTGCTGCGCGTACCCCACGTCGTAGATCGGATAGGCGTGCGGCAGCCGGCGCGTTTCCACCCGCCGCACCGTATCCGCCAGCGGCAGGCCCGCGGCGCGGATCCACTGGCAAACGCTGCGTCCCAGGCTGGCGTCGTCTTGCTGCCAGAGCATGTCCTGCGAGTCGCAGGGAAGTTCCGCGCACAACACGGTGCAGTGGCGCGGTGCATCGGCACCCGAATAGTTCTTCGGCTCCGAGAGCCGCGTGATGGGAATGTCTGGCTCGGGAAAATAATACGCGTCGGCATCGCCAAACCGCGGCTGTGCCAGCACAAGGTAAATCAGCAGCATGCCGCGAAAGCGCAGGCGGCTGGCGGCGGCGAGCACCTCGGGCGGGGCAGCAGGCTGCACGCAGCGCAGGGTGAAGTTGAGCGGCAGCGTGGACCAGACGGAATCTGCCGACAAGCGCTGCTCACAGCCCCCTTGTTCGAAGCGCACGCAGGCGACGCCGTTCGCCTGACGTTCAATGGCTGTGACCCGGGCGCCGAAGCGAAACTCGGCCCCCTCACGCACCGCCGCGGCATGCAAGGCATCGCTGATCTGCCCGTACCCCCGGCGGGGATAGTAGAACTTTCCCGCCATGGCCGAACGCAGGCCAGGGAGCTGGCCCGCCACCTTGCGCAGCATGCGGCCCACGGTCCCCGCCGAGACGCGCCGCCGCGCCGCAGCCGCGTCCAACGCATCCGGCTCCACTCCCCAGATCTTCCGCCCATAGGGAAAATAGAATTCGCGGCAGATGGTGTCTCCCAGCCCGCGCCGCAGCACCGAGGCAAATGTCTCCGGCTGATGATTCCCCCCAGGGACGAACCTCCGCGCCGCATCCAGCATCACGCCCAGCAGGAAGCGCGGCGGTAGCTTCGCCGCAAGATCGAACGGCCGCAGGGGAAATCGAATCCATCGGCCCCCCAGCCGAATCAGCCCGCGCCGCTGGCGCAACAATAGCTCGTCGCCCAGCAGCTCGCGCAGATCCCGCAGAATCCGCCGCTCTACCACCGGATGAAGCCGGTGGCTGCCGTAATCGCAATACACTCCCTCCAACTCGAAACTCCCCGCGTTGCCGCCGGGAGCGTCGCACGCCTCCAGCACCGTGACCCTCGCCAGGCCGCGGCGCGCCAGTTGCCACGCTGCCGCCACGCCCGCCGGCCCCGCACCCAGCACGGCAATGTGCGGCCGGGCCGCCGCGCCTGCCCGCGGTTGCAACTCCATCGCCTGCGATGCCGCGGGCATGCGATCCGCAACCTGTGGCGCACGCTCGTCAGCCTGCATGCGGTGCCTCCCACGCAGTCGCACGCACACCCGGTACTGCGGCCACCCCGTGCTGCGCCACGCAAGGGCTCCCCCAGCGGCCGAGCCACACTGCCAGCAATCCGCCGGCCAGACTGCCCAGAATGATCACGCCTTCAAACACCAGGCTGGCTGCCACGGCAAGCGCCGCCGGCACGCCAAACGGCCGCAACAGGCCTGCCAGCGCAGCCTCGCGGATGCCGATGCCGCCCTGCGTCACCGGCACCATGGCCGCCAGCTTTCCCAGGGGCCACGCAAAGAGCCACACCCGCCATGCGGCGCGCAGTCCGCAAAAACTGGCTAGCCAAAGGTTGAGTCCCATCAATCCCATTTGCAGCATCGTGCACGCTGCCAGACTCACCAGCAGCCGCGCACGTTGCTGGTACAACAGCCGCCCCGCACGCCGCGCCAGTGCCAACTTGCGGCGCCACCGCCACGAGAGCTTGCGAAATCTGAACAGCCACAGCCCTGCTCCCAGCACCAGCGCGGCGGCCAGACCGCCGGCCAGCAACGAGCCGAACACAAGGGGTGTGGCAGTACCTGCCTCGCTGGCGGCCAACACACCCCCCCCTGCGGCCAGCACGGCCAGTGCCAGCACGTCCAGCATGCGGTCGGCCAGGCTGCCCAGCACGAGCCCGGCGGGCGAACGCACTCGCCGCCACGCCAGGGCTGCCCGCAACACGTCTCCGCCCACAATCGAGGGCAGCAGAGTATTGCCGAACAGCCCCGCATAGTAGCAGCGGACGGCGTCACGCAATTGCAGGCCGCTGCCGGCCAGATTGGCCGTCCACCGCCACTTCCAGGCACCCAGCAGGTGCAACAACAAAAAGGCCGGCACCGCGGCAGCCCAGGCCGCCCAGGGCACGCCTGCCAAGGCCGCCACCAGCCGCTGTCGCGGCAGAACCATCCAGAGACCGGAAAGCAGCACGGCGCTGGCCGCCAGCCGCAGCGCGGCGGCAACCCATGCGCGGCCTGTCGCGCGCACGCCGCGAGGCGGCCGCATCCCTGCGTTCCCCTCGCCGGCGTGCCGCCATGACGGTGCCTCCCACATCCGGCGTGCCTCCCTAGTTCGATCCATTCCGCAATAGCTGCGTGCGGGCGACCATGTCTGCCAGCAACCCCAGCGACCAGATGACCAGCGCGGAGAGAAAGGCCATCACGGCCGTTTCGGAAAGGTTCTTCAGCACCAGATCCTGGACCAGCTTGCCCATGCCCACCAGAAACACCAGCCCGCCCAGCGGAAGAAACACCTTGAGCGGGTTGAACAGCATCACCGTACGCAGCACAAGCACGAGAAAGGCCGTGAAGTGCACGGGGCGGATTTTCGAATGCCCCACGCGGGCACGGTACTCGATCGGCACGTAATGCACGCGGCGGCCCGTACACAGCATGCTGAGGGTAATGGTTGTGGTGAAGGAGAAGCCCGCGGGCAGCAGCGGGAGGAACTGACGCACCAGGCTGCCGCGCATCACGCGCAATCCGGAGTTCACGTCGGGGATCTTGCGTCCGGCCAGATAGCCGGCCAGCCAGTTCAGGAACCACTTCGCCGGCCGGCGGAAGAACGAGATGTTGCGCCCCTGGATATCGCGTGCGCCCACGGCCATGTCTGCGTCGGCCATGGCATGGACAAGTTTGGCGAGAGCCGCGGGAGGATAGGTGCCGTCTGCGTCGATGATGGCGATCAGATCGGCAGGCACAGCGCGGATGCCGGCCTTGATGGCCGCGCCGTAGCCCTCGTTGTTGGGCAAGCGGATCACGCGCACGCCCAAGGCTTCTGCGGCGGCGGCGGTGCCGTCGGTAGAGCCGTCGTCCACCACGAGCAGCTCGCTCCGCAGCGGCACGCCCGCCAGGGCCGCGCGCAGCTCGTTGACCGTGGGGACGATGCCTGCTTCCTCGTTGTAAGCGGGGATGATCACGGTCAAGTCGGGGACTACAGCGGCTGTTTGCGGCAGGGTGGCCATGTCCACGTGCTCGTGCTTCAACTCGAGGGCCCGCCAGGCACGTCCGGGCGAATGGCCGCCAGGGCCCCCAAACTCTTGCCAAGCAGAGGAGATGGGTGCCGACGTCCTCGCGGTGACAGGACGCGAGGCATCGGCCGATCAGCGAGCAGGCTTGCGTCGTTCACGCCAGTCGACCACCAGGTTGTAGATGCGCGCGACCAGGTAGCCGGCCGCGAAGCCGTACCCAAAGCCGTAGGCAAAGCCGACCAGCGCGCCGCCCGCCGTGACGGTGTAACCGGGACAGTAATGGTGCAGCAACTGCAGGTGCTTCCCCACCTGCACACCGCCCTTGATCACCAGCCACAGCGTGGCGGCGGCCAGTCCGCTGCCCGCGGCCAGGCCAGCCACCAATCCATAGAGCGCGGCATTCAGCCTCAGCAATTTCGTCAGCACCGCCTCCTGCGGCGGCTTGAGGGCTTCGGGCATGGTGAGGGCCTGTTACAGGTACTCCAGCAGCTTGCGCAGCAAGGCGTGCTCGCTGCGGCGGTGCGCAGCGGCCATGTAGAGGAACACCGCCAGATTGCGGAAAAAGGCCGTGGTCCAGCCGAGCACAAAGCCTGTGAGAAAGCCGTACCCCAGGCCCAGCACGCTGCCCAGCGGCGTCACACGATAGCCGGGAAAGTAGTTGCGCAACAGGCCCAGCGTGGCGCCCACGTTGGCGCCTTCGCGCAACACGAGCACCAGCGTGGCGGCAAACAGCGCCAGGCCGCACACCACGCCCAGCGCCACGCCAAAGGCCCCGCGATCGAGCTTGAGAAACGCCCCGGCCAATGCCGCCTGAATGGCCTCGGCCAGCTTGTCCGCATCTGCGGCCACGCCCGCGGCGCGGACCTCTTCGTGGTACTCCATGTCGGCATTGACCTGCCACAGGTCGTGCCGCTCTCCGTGCAGCAGGTTGCGCACCGCATACATGCCGGTGAGCATGGCGTGGTCCTGGTTGTTGTAACGATGCAGCCCGTTGCGGCCGATGGTCTGGAAGTTCTCCAGCCCCTCCACGTACTGCCGGACCACGCTCAGATGCTCTCGGTAGTCCGAGTCGTAGACGGGGTAGGACTTGGCCACGCGGAAGACGCAGCCATCCAGCACGTCCGCCGCGCGGGCCAGGCCGATGCGTTCCAGTTCCTGCTTTCCTAGTTCGATCAGCTCGGCATCGCTCATCGACCAGAGGGCGTCTCCCTCGGAGCAGAAGTATTCCAACCCCAGGCTGGTCTTGCCGGGGTCGGGCACCATGTCGGGGCTCCAGTTCTTGAAGTTCTGGATCCGGCCCACGCGGACCTCGGGGTCGTGCACGTAGATCCAGTTATCGGGGAACAACACAGGCTGGTTGACGATCAGGCAGACGGTGAGAAAGTCGCGGTACGTCAGGCGTGCGGCCGCGGCGGCCACTTCGGGCGGCGGGGGGGGATCAAGCCGCTTGATCACCTCGCTGATGGGCATGCTGGAAAGGAAGGCATCTGCCGTGACCGTGGATTGCCGCCCGTCGGCAAGCAACGTCACCGCCTCGATGCGGCGGCCGTTGCGGTGCAGCCGCACCACCTCGGTTTGCGTGCGGACCTGGCCGCCCAGCTCGACGACCTTGCGGCGGACGGCGTTCCACAACATGCCGGGGCCCAGTCGCGGGTAATCGAACTGCTCGATCAGCGTCTTGATCACCTTCCGCGGCTTGAAGAACATGTTCAACAGGGCCGTCTTGACCGACAGGTCCTTGATGCGCTGCGCTGCCCACTCTGCCTTGAGTTCCGTACAGGGGATGCCCCACACCTTCTCTGTGTAGGTCTTGAAGAAGGTCTCGAACAGCCGCCGCCCGAAGCGGTTGGTGACCCACTGCTCGAACGTCTCTTCCTGCTTGTAGGGGAATAACTGCCACCTCAAGTAGCTGGCTGCGATCCGCAGGCTCTCCCAGAGGCCCAGCCCCAGCAGCGTGTTCAGCGGCCGCAACGGATAGTAGAAGAACTTCTTGTTGTAGTAGATGCGAGAGAGACGTGGCCGGCGGAGGAAGTCGTCTTCCAGGATCTCGTGCCACAACCGCTCCACCTCCCGGCTCTTGGTGAAGAAGCGGTGGCCTCCCATGTCGAAGTGGTAGCCCTTGTAGCTCTCGGTGCGTGCCAGGCCGCCCACCAGCGCGTGCTGCTCCACCACTTGCACGGCCACGCCCTGCCGCGTCAGCTCGTAGGCCGCGGTCAGGCCGGCCGGCCCTGCGCCAATCACCAGCACGCGCCGCACGGCCGGCCCTCCGCGCACCTCGGCGGCCGCGACGCCGAGCGGATCGCCCGCTGCCTCCCCGCGCACCGCTGCCGGCGCGCTGCTCACCACAGCCCCCAAATCAAGCTGGCCCTGCTGCATGGCTGCCTTTCGATAAACCAGAGATACGCGTCGATGTGGCCGCCTTGCATGGCCGCCCCCCGGCACCCAAGGGCCCTTGGTGCGGCAACATGTGCAGGTCAAACGCCGCTAGCGCAGCAAGCTGCTGCGCCAAGGCGTCGGCGCAAAAACCCAAACCCTGATACGAGGTGAAACGCGCCAGCGGCGCCAAGCCGCCAAGCGAATGGGGTAGAGTCAAGTCTCACGGGCATCGCAGAGGCGAGCGGCTGTACGCGCGCGATGCCGTCATGCTGCGGAGATGAGGCGAACGCCCCACAAAGTTCTGACTACGGCAAGGTTCTGACCATGGCGCGGACTCCGTCCCCGTGGGTTGCAGCGTTTCTCTTCAACCCAGTCCGAAATCGTCATTGCGAGGTTGCAAACGGCACAAGGCCTTGCGAGGCGGCAACGCCGTGCCAGCCCTGCCCTAAAAACTGTCGCGGGCGCGAGCTAGCAAGACCATGCAGCCTCGCGCTGGAAGCACGGGCCTCATCGAGTGGTTGCACACCGCCATTGCCAACGCGTGCCCAGAGGGCATGCTCGCGGCGCCGACGGCTGCGCAGGCAATCCTGCTCAACGCAACCTCGGCTCCCCAGAGGTTCTCAATCGGCGTGCAGCAGCACGCATCTTGGCACCTCGGAGGAACCCGTCTGCATCACTTCCACTCTATCCTCGCGCGCGTTGGCCAGCAACAATATTCACCAATATTCACCACCTGGCAGCATGATTTGTCTCGTTAGGTGACGCTATTTGCATGGCAGATCTGCGAGATCGACCATCTGGCATCTGCTGCGCGGCCTGCTGCCACGGCAGACACTTCGCCTGCACGAGGGGTTGGCATCTTCGCTCTGGCGTGTTCTACCGTTCCCCCCATGGCCTACTGCCGTACATGCGTTGCCATGTTGGGAGATAGAGCGGCGACGAACACGTTGGCCGCTCCACCGGCAAGCAAGCTGACCAGCGACGGACCGACAGATCGCTTCTTGCAGTTGCCTTCGGCGCGTGCCCACGACACTCGGAACCCGGCCGACAGGATCGATGGCCTGAAGCGGCTGTTCACGTTCAGCAAGCGAAACTCGATTCGCTGGGCGGCGCACCTTGTGCAGTGGCTGACGGGCCTGTGCGTGCAGCCCACAACCTCTTGCCGCCACTATGCCCTTGGCGGGCAGCACTTCCGTAAGCGTCGCGCGTTACTCGTGTACGGCCGCACGCACCACTCTGAAAGCCGTGAGGCCGCTTGCCAGCATTGCCGACGCGGCCAAGCTGAACCAGGTGTGTTTCAACGGCGGTACGTGGCGGCGTGCGCCTTCAGACGGTGCTGGCCAAGCACGAGTTCCTTGCCGGCGACATGATATCGCAGCTAGCCTTCTCTTCGCCGACGAGCGGAAGGGGCGGCCCGACAAGACCTGGTGTGGTACGCTGGTAGTTCGTCCATACGAAGCGCCCGATCACGTCCTGGAAGCCGGCCGCCATGTCAGCCCCGCTGCTGCACCAGCCGTACCAACCGGGGCCCCCCACTTCGCGCTACCAGCTTCTGGCTGCGCCGCCCTGCCCCGCCCCTGAGTCTGAGGAGGGGAGTGCCCGCCTGGCCCGCACCGGAGATCTCCTTCGGGCGGCACACGTGTCGGTCATTTATCTTTTGCACGGCACCTTTGCCGGCTACGACGCCTTGGGGGCGCTGGTGCAGCTTGAACGCTGGCTGCCGCGAGCGCATCGCGCCCTGGTCAGGCAATTCAAGGGGTTGGTCGATCGCCTCCAGGGAGAAGCGGCTAACTACACGCCGCAGTACGCAGCCCTCTTGCAACGGCAGTTGACCGCAGGCGGCCCGCCCATCGCCGTGCGGCGGTTTCTCTGGTCCAGTGGCAATTACCACCTTGCCCGCGCCGATGCCGCCGTGCGCCTGATCGACGAACTGGCAACAACCTGGCCGCCTGAGCCGCAGCGCGTGCTGCTCTGGGGGCACAGCCACGGAGGCAATGTGCTGGCCCTGGTCACCCAACTGCTGGGCGGCCAACCCGAGCAACTCTCGGCTTTCTTCACCGCCTGTGAGCCCTTCTACCGCAACCCGCTCACCGGCCGCGTGGACATTCCCGTTTGGCAGCGCGTGCGCCAAGCGTTGCTCGGCCACACCCCACCGGCGTCCGACGATGTGGCCGACCGGCAACGCCCAGTTGCCGCCCCAACCGTGCCACGGCCGGACCCCTCTGGGCTCGACATCGTTACCCTGGGCACGCCCGTGCGCTACGGCTGGCAGCCGCGGGGATTCTCGCGGTTGTTGCACATCATCCATCATCGTCCTGTAGCCGGACGGGAACCCTGGCAGGCCGCCTGGCCCCCCACCCTGGCCGATGTTCAGGCGGCTGCCGGCGGCGACTACGTGCAGCAGTTCGGCATTGCCGGCACCAACACGCCTCCCTCCTGGATCCGCCCGCGGCTGTGGCTGGCAGAGCGGCGACTGCACCGCCTCTTGCAACCCCACTTGCGGGCTCGCGAGCTGCCGGCCCGCCTGGCGTTGGGCATACGCGTTCACAATGCCGGCACGACTCTGCTGGTCGATTATGGTCCCGAAACCAGGCCCATTTACCGGCACCTGGCCGGCCACGCCGTGTACACGGAGCAGGCCTGGATGGTGTTTCACGCCGAAGAGATCGCGCAGCGCCTGTACGCCGAGCAGGGCGGGGAGGCGAGCGGATAAGCCGCTCGTGCAGTGGGCGAGCTGTTGAGGGGCGGCTGCATGAGCGGTGCCTCCGGCTAGCGGTCGGGCGAGTCTGACTGCAAAACGGGTGTGCGCGCGGGCAGCGGCAGGTATGCTAGCGGGCAGCTTGCGCGTCCTGCACGCAGAGCGCGCTGGTATCCGGCTCCAAGATCCGCCAGCGAGGAGACTGAGATGGACACCCTATCTCGACGAGACGTGCTGCGGGGCACGGCTGCGGCCGTGAGCTGGCTGGCCGCCGGCGCGGCCGGAGCCAAGAGAGCTCCCTCTGAGCGTGTGAACGTGGCCGTGCTGGGCGCCAGCCGGGGCGCGGCACTGGCGCGGCAGTTTGCCGCGCTTCCCGACAGCCAGGTGGTCGCCGTCTGCGAGGTGGACGAGGGCCGCGGCTACAAGCTGGCCGAGGAGATCGGCGCCATTCAGGGCAAGGCGCCTCCGCTGGTGGTCGACTTTCGCACGCTGCTGGACCGCTCGGACGTGGACGCCCTGGCCATTGCCACTCCCGACCACTGGCATGCCCCGGCCACCATTCTGGCCTGCCTGGCCGGCAAGGACGTTTACGTGGAGAAGCCCGCCTCTCACAACATTGTGGAAGGCCGCCTGGCCGTGACCGCCGCACGCAAGTACGGCCGGATCGTCCAGCACGGCACCAACCTGCGAGCAGTGCCGTACTACCAGCAGGCCTGGGAACTCTTGCGGCAGGGGATTATCGGCAAGGTGCTGCTGGTCAAGGCCATCAACAACCAGCGGCGCGGCCGCCTGGAAGCCCGCCCAGACGAGCCTGTGCCCGAGGGCGTGCATTACGACCTCTGGCTTGGGCCCGCCGCCCAACGTCCCTTCAACTACAACCGCTTCCACGGCGGGTGGCACTGGCATTGGGAGTACGGTACCGGAGACATCGGCAACGATGGCGTGCACCAGATCGACCTGGGCCGCTGGGCGCTGGGCCTGAAGGCTCCCAAGGCGGTTTCGGCCAGCGGGGCCAAGCTCGGCTCGCGGGGCGATGCGCAGGAGACGCCCGATACTATGGTCGTCACCTGGGAATACGACGACCTGCTGTTCGTCTACGAACAGCGCGACTTCACCCCCTACCGCATGCCCGGCCACCGACATGACAACGACAATATCTTCTTTGGCGAAAGCGGCTTCTTGATGATCGATCGAGACGGCTACCGCGTCTTTTTCCGCGGCGGCGAGCCCGGCCCTACGGCAGGCGAGCCATGGCACGACTCGCCCCGCCACTACCAGAACTTCGTCGACTGTGTGAAGAGCCGCCGCGCTGAGGATCTCATCGCCGACATTGAAGAGGGGCACTACTCCTCCTTGCTCTGCCACCTGGGCAACATCGCCTACCGCACAGGCCGACGCCTGGAATTCGACCCCCACACCGAAACCTTCCCCCACGACGACGAGGCCAACCGCTACCTCTCCCGCGAATATCGCAAGGGCTTCGAGCTGCCGGCGATCTAGCCGCTGCGGTCCCCGCCACACCACGGACCTTCATGTTGGGTGTTGGGACGAAGACCGTATTGAATCTCTCCATCACAACTGGTTGCGGCTAACCTCGATCGGATCCGAGCCGGTCGGAAGCTGCGGAGCCTTGCCACGTCGCAAGCAACGCGCAGCCAGGTTGCCTGCGTGGAGCTGAAGGCCAGAATCGAGTGGAGGCAACTGGTGCCGCCACACCTCATGGGGCCGCCTTCGCTCATGCATCGAGCCACCACTGGTACTCGGGCATGGACGGACTCGGCCTGAACTGGGCGAGCACCTGAATGTCCCTCAGCACCTTGGACAGCGTGGCCTGATCGGGCTGAGTCGCATCTGCCCACCGCTTCAGCAGCACAGGGCAACTGACTACGCTCAGGCCGGCTTGCCGCGCGATGCAGATGGCCCGTCGGTCGCCGGTTGCCAGCGTCCAGTTGCGCTGCTCGGCAAGGGCCAGGCACATGGCCTCCCCCTCGGAGCGGAACTGGGCAGCGTACCGCACAAAGCAGTCCTGTTCCGTCTGGTTGCTGGGGCCGCACGGCTGCAACACGCCCGAGGCGATCAGCGGCGACAGATCCACATCCACCCCGAGCAACTGGCCCGGCTGGGCCGTGTTGTACCGGCGCACGTGCCGGACCTCGCCCTGCACGGCGGATGGCAGGTGCCAGTCGAAGCCCGCCGCCCGCAGGATCTCTTCCACGTGCCCCCCGGCCAGCAAGTCGATCAGACAGCAGGCATCGATCGCCGCGTGGGCCATTCCCCCCCTCTGTGGTCTCAGGAAGACCCGCTCAACAGCGAGCGGTTGAAGTCGAGCCGCATCTGTTTCTTCTCTCCCGTCTCGCCTACTTCACCGGCACTGATGAGCGTGCGGGCGACGATCTCTCGGGCCGAAACGATGTCGCACCGCAGGTAGTGGGCCAGATCGCTATCGCCGATCTCACCCCGCTCATAGGCGTGTACAGCCAAGTACATGTACCGCTCTGGGTACGGACGGTCGTTGGTCGGCTGCGGCGGCAGGCCAAGCAGTTCCGCCGCCTGTTGCGGAGCAAAGCTAGCTTCCTTGAGGAACTGCCAACTCCCCTTCGGAATCAGTCCCAGCTCCTCCAAACGCCTCGCCATCGCCTCGACCGAGACGTAGTACAAGTGGCTCAGGTACCGCAGGTCGCGCACCAGGAAGTCCTTCGTCCTCGTCACGATCTCATGGAAGCGCTGCCGCACGGAAGCGGCGGGCATCAGGAAGGCGAGCGCGAACGCCTCGGCGAACCGCTCGTTGGCGGTCTTCCGCCCGCTCAGGGTGAGGTAGTCGATGCCCGGCTTGTAGCGGTCCACGATCAGGTGGCCATACTCGTGCAGCATCGAGACGCGGCGGCCCTCGGGCGGGTGCTTGCGGTTGACAAGGATGCAGCAGCCGAGGTCGGCGGTGTACGCGTACATTCCGGCAACGGCCGAGGGCAACTGGCTGGAGTAGAAGATGCGCAGGCCCACCTCCCACTCCAGCGTGCTGCGGAGGTAGATGACCGGCTGATCGCCCAGCCCCAACCGGCACCGTTGCTGATCAGCAACGCTCTCGGCGAGCTGGGCTGCGTCGATGCGGCTGTCGAGTGCGACCTCAGCCGGGTAATGGGACGGCAGCGGCGCGTGCATCATTCGCTCCAGCTCTCGGTAGTCCTCCGCCAGCTCTTGAAGATCGGCGATGGTGGCCTGCAGTGCGGCCTGGTCGCCCCCCTTCATCTTCTCGGCGACGGCCCGCAGGTGGGGCTGGAGATCCACCACCGGCTCGGTAGGTCGGACGAGATCATTCACCTTCTTGCCCAAGAAGGCGGCGAGCTTGATGATCTCTTCCGTATGGGGTAGGCGGTCTCCCTTCTCGATCGCGATGTACGTGGGGCGGCTGCACCCGAGGAACTCCGCAAGCTCCTGCTGCGTCTTGCCGCGTGCCTTGCGGGCCTCGGCAATGCGTTGTCCCAGAATCCGCGGGTCGAGCGTGTCAGCCTGAGGCACGGGTCACTCCTTGAATAGCCGGTCGCTGCGGGGCGAGCAGCCGCGCCCAGGTGTGCCCTCGTCCACTTGCTGCCGAAGTGCTAAAGGATCCTGCCGCGGCCAGACATTGCGGCGCATGGCGCTCGCTTCGGCGGGCGGCGAGGTTACTGGGCCCGCGCTTCACGACGCGCCACACGACATCGACCGATAAGACGGTAGAAGTACTTGCATCGGCGACTGGGAGGCAGATCGGCTCCCGCAAGGTCGGGCAGCATGACACCCCATCGCCCAAATTGCTTGAGCGCGCGGCGGAGACCTCCGATCAGCCCACGTTCGAGCTTCGCGGCAACCTCGGCACTGCCGCAGCCGCTACGAAGGGCCTGGATGACGGGCCGAAAGCGGATGTTCCTTGCAAGATCAAGAGATTCGTTCTCTTCCATCGGGTTTCTGAGTTCGTCGGGTGTTCATTTGTACCGTGCTCCAACGCTTGGTATGCCGTAGGTTTTACATTGTCTAGTAACTATGCATAGTATGTAATGAAAATGTAAAACAGAAACGGCATGCCCGCACGACATTCGACTGCACGGCCCGCGAACATGCATTTCCGTTACGTGCTACGAGACAATGGCTTGCGGACCCGCTCGGTAGAAGCCCCCGTAAAAGCACACAATATATCCACTGGCCTTCGATTGCCCTTCCGGTCACGTGGTTTGAAACGGCCTCTGCACCCCGGTCGCTGCCCGTGGCATAAGGTCAGCCGGCCGGTGCCCCGCGGCCGCTACGTCGTCGGGATGGCGGCCGCCAACCGGCAAGGGCCAGCGCCACCAATGCTCGGGGAACTTCGGCATGGCCCCTGGCCCGTACAGCAGCCCAAGCCAGGCCAACCTCCCACCAACGCAGGCTACCGTGCCCCCTGGGAGCGCAGGCTTCTCGCCCGCCTGCTCATTCGGGCGCGGGGCTGTTGCCCGCCTCAACATTCGGCACCCCGCCTCCTCATCCTGGTGTGGGCTTGCTTGCCTGGTGCGGCCAGTACCACAGGCCGCCTCCCTGTGGTCAGCCCAGGGTCGCGGCCATCCACTGCATCGCCGAGTCCGGCTAATGGTTCTCACCCGCTGGCGTGGCTGCGGCACGCCCGGTCTGGCCTGCGCGTGCTCCCCTTTGGCTGCGGTTGGCAGCGGCGTCGCGCCCTTCCAGACAGCACGCCCCGTTGTTGGCGGTTGCTTTGTCGGCTCGCGCCGCTGCGGTATGATCAATGAGCGCACCGTGCGGCGGGCAAGCTCGCCCCCTGGAGAGCGAAGTACCTTTCGAATCCGGCAGCCTTGCTATCCCATGCTGGGGACCCGTACTTATGGCCGAGCCTGAACTGGGCCCGTCCCGCCGCGGGGGACTGGCCGACCTGGTGCGCCGTATCCCCGGCTTCCGCGGCTACATGCAAAGGGAAGAGCGGCGAGAGAGCGATCGCCTCCAGCGCAGCCTGCTGGCCGACGAGCTGGCGCGCTGCCGCCGGCGCCTCGATGCGTGGGCCCGCCGCGCTGTGGAGCAGGCCCGCCTGGACGACCTGCCCGCCATCGAACGCCTGCGCACCCGGCTGCTGCGACTGGAAGATCGGATCCGCGGCGCGGTCGAGGGCTACAGCGGCCTGTTCGCCCAGGCACAGATCGACGAGCGCGTGCTCGCACTCGTGTACGAACACGACTGCCTGCTGGACGAGTGGGCTGAACGCCTGGTACAGAGCATTGCCGAGCCGCCGGCTTCTTCCTCACCACAAGAGCCGCCAACACAGCTCGATGCCCAGGCCGTCGAACAGCAGCTTGACGCCTTCGAGCGTGCCTGGGCACGCCGCGAGCGCATCCTGCGGGGGACCGAACAAGACATCCTCGCAGGCCTCATTTAGAACTTCTATTCAAAGCCTGTACTCAGACCGCCCATTCAGTCCGTCGCTTCACACGCTCGACTCAGATCCTTCGTTCAGACCGTCGCTAATCAACACTCAACTCAGCACCTCGATTCATTCCCTCCACGCACGCCAACGCCTTCAAGGAGCACACGCATGGGACTGCGCCTGGAAGTCATCGATTTCTTCGACCCTACCAACCGTTCGCTGGTGCAACGCATCCCGCCCGAAGGTTCGGCCGATATCAAGTACGGCGCCCAGCTCATTGTGCAGGAGAACCAGGAGGCAGTGTTCTTTCGCGACGGCCGGGCACTCGACCGCTTTGGTCCCGGCCGCCATACGCTCACCACGGCGAATGTGCCGATCATCACGCGCCTGCTCACCATCCCCTGGGAGAAGTCTCCCTTCCAGGCGCAGGTGTACTTCGTCGCCAAGCACACCTTTGTCGATCAAAAATGGGGCACGCGCCAGCCGATCACGCTCCGCGACGCCCAGTTTGGCATGGTGCGGCTGCGGGCCTTCGGCAGCTATGCCATGCGCGTCGCCGACAGCTCCCTGTTGCTCAACACGCTCGTCGGCACCCAGGGCCGGTACACCACCGACGAGATCAATGCCTACCTCAAGGATGTGATCGTCAGCCGGCTGGCCGACTTGCTCGGCACGCTGGGCACCAGCCTCTTGGACCTGCCCGCCAGGTACGACGAACTGGCCTCGGCCGCACGCGCCAAGATCGCCGACGATTTTGCCCAGTTCGGCCTGGAACTGTTGAACTTCATTATCCACGCCATCACCCCCCCCGAAGAGGTGCAACGCGCCATCGATGCCCGCAGCGCCATGGGTGTGGTGGGAGATCTGAACAGCTTCGTCAAGTACCAGGCCGCTAATAGCATGGCCTCCCTCGCGGCCAGCGGGGGGGGCGAAAGCGGCGCCATGGGGATGGGCATGGGCGCCGGCCTGGGCATGATGCTGCCCGCCATGATGCAACAGGCCATGCACCAGCCCAGCATGCCGATGGCCGCACCAGTCCAGCCCGCCGTGGCGGTCCAGCCCGCCGTGGCTGCACAGGCCGCCGTGGCTGCACAGGCCGCCGCCGCTGGGGCCACCATGCCGATGGGGCCGCGGCAGCCAGCCGCAACAGGCAATCGTGAGGTTCAGCCTGGACCCGATTTTGCCTCGCTCGCCCCTGCGGGCAATCCCCAGGCGGTGGTGCGCAGCGTGATTCAGGCCGCAGGGTACGCCCTCAACGAGCAGGGCGCGCCGTGGGTGGTGACCGTCCCTGTGGGTCCGCTGCGCAAGCAGACCGTGACGATCGACTTCAGCCGCAGCGACGATGGCGGCCACGCCGTGGTCAGCTTTGCCTCCACGTGCGGGCCGGCGAACGAGAAAAACGCCATGGCGCTGTTGCGCTACAATGCACGACTGGTGCATGGTGCGTTTTGCGTGGCGCCGGCAGCACCCGGCGATGCAGAGGTCATCCAGGTGCGGGCCAACCTGCTGGCAGATACGCTGGATCCGCTCGAAGTGTCACGCACGCTGGCGGCCGTGGCCTGGCAGGCCGATCGCGTGGAAGAGCGCCTCTCCGGCAAAGACAGCCTGTAAGCGACACGCTCTCCTCAACCGGCGGAACGACGGATGGCGCGCCGCTTTCCCGCGCACCTTCTGTGCTGGCTGCTGCTTCTGTTGGCGCTGCTGTTCCTGCTGCACGATGCGCATCTGCGCGGACTGGCCTGGAACACCTGCCAGTTAGCGGTGGCAACCGCCGCCATCAGTTTGCCTCTGGGCGCTTTGCTGGCATTCCTGGTTGTGCGTAGCGACCTGCCCGGGCGGCGTGGCGTGCTCATCCTGCTGGTAGGCATGCTGGCCGTACCCCTCTACGTACAGACGGCCTGCTGGCAGGCGGCCTGGGGCACGCAGGGCTGGCTGGTGCGGCTCGTGGGAGCGGATGGCGTGGGAGGATTTGCGGCCGCCGTAGGCGTGCATGCCCTGGGTGCCGTGCCGTGGAGCGCCTTGATTGTGGGCGTCGGTCTGGCGAACGTCGAGCCGCAGCTCGAAGAAGCGGCGCTGTTGGAGCATCCGGCCTGGGTGGTGGCCTGGCGCGTGACGCTGCGGCGCAGCCTGGGAGCCTTGGCCGCTGCCGCACTGTGGGTCATGGTGGCTGCCGCCAGTCAGATGGTGGTGACGGACCAGTTTCAGGTTCGCACCTATGCCGAGGTGGTCTACCAGGACCTGGCGATTGAGCCGGGCGTGCTACCCCCTGGCATCTTGCCGGGCGTTGTGCTCTCAGCCTGGTTGCTCTTGGCTACCGGATGGACCGTGAGCCGGCTGTCGCCTTCGGGAGGAGAGACGCGGCTCGCTCCGTACGACTATCGGTTGGGGCGGTACCGCCTGGCGGCGGCCGGGGCGGTGCTGTTGGTGTTGCTGGTCATGGTGGCCGTGCCGGTCATCAGCCTGGCGATTCAGGCGGGTTGGGATGTCGAACGCACCGCTACGGGCGGATTTGTGCGGCACTGGTCGGTGGGCAAGTTTGTCAGTCTTACGGCCACCGCACTTTGGGACTATCGGCGGCACGTGTATGGGACACTACTGACCGGCATTCCGGCGTCGCTGATCAGCCTCCTGCTGGGAGTGCTGCTGGCGTGGTGGTGTTGTCGTTCGGCCTGGGGCAGCGTCGTGACGGTGGCCTTGCTGGCGGCGGCGCTGTCTGTTCCCGGCCCGGTGCTGGGACTGGCGGCAATCTGGTGTTTCGATCGTGCTGAGCTTCCTTGGCTGGCCTGGCTCTATGACCACACTCCGGCGGCGTGCTGGGCGGTACAGGCGGTGCGCGGCCTGCCGCCCGCCACGATGATTCTCTGGCACGCCCTGCGTAGCGTGCCGAGGGAGCAACTCGATGCTGCGGCCATCGACGGCGCCGGTCCCGCGGCACGCCTGTGGCATGTGGCGCTCGCC
>JAIMBC010000007.1 GCA_023511675.1 Pirellulales bacterium | reverse complement strand
GGGCTGCAGCTTGACCCACAGCAACGCCAGCGGCTGTATCAACGGGTTGCCCAGCGCATCGCCTATTACCAGCATCGGAACGCTTAGGCCCGCCACTACCACCGGCTACGCACGAGCACGCGCCCTGAACCGGTGAGGCGTTCACGTCTCCGCCCTCCGCCGCTGCGACAAGGATACGAGCTGGTGCTGTAGTATTAAGGCTGGGCGGTACCGTCTGGCTCCTGGATGGCGAACAGGTGTGTCTTGTTGGCCACGTAGAGCACGCCATTGGCCACCACGGGCGTGGTGTAGACGGCGTTGCCCATGTCGTTCTCGGCGAGCAGGTTCTTCTCCTTGCTGAGTGCGAACACGGTCACACGGCCTTCAGCATCGCCGATGTAAATCTTGCCGTCTGCGATCAATGGAGAACTCCAGCACTCCGCCAGCAGGTCGTGGGTCCAGTAGCCTTCGCCCGTCTTGGCATTGAGGCAATGGATCAGGCCGTTGAAGTCCGGGATCACCAGAATATCGTCCTTGATGCAGACGGTGCCGCAAGTGCGGTGCATCTCCTCTTCAAAGCCTTCCACGTTGCCGTTGCCGTCGGCATCGAAGCCGACGTAATGCCAGACGCAGGCGGAATTGGGATTGGGCCGGGCCACCTCTTTGTTCTCTGGAATCACATTCTGGATCCGCCGGGGCGGCAGCGGGGTTTCCGGATCCTCGAGGCTGAAGGCCAGCTCGCTGCTGACGTCCCCCCGCTTGGTGGGATCAATGCACCAGAGGTGGCCGTTGCCCTGGCCGTGCTCCGGATCTTCTCCCACAGCCACATACACCAGACCGTCATACACCACGGGAGTACCGATGATGTGGTTCCGTGTGCTACGGCTGTCTACACTGTACTTGGCTTCCTTGGGATTGCAGTCGAACTTCCAAAGCAGCTCCGCCTTGCCATCGGGAGTGCCCTCAGCCCGGAAGCTGTACAGCCAGCCGTCGCCGCCGCCAAAGATGACCTGGGGCACGCCCCCCAGCACCGCATAGGCGGGGCTGGACCACTGGCCGTGCAAGATGTTGCGGCCCGGCGTGTTGTCGGTCCAGAGCACGCGGCCCGTATTCTTGTCCATGGCCATGAAGCTGGGCGCATGGGGGCTGGGAATGGTGACGTGGCTTTCATCCACACCGTTGCTGGTGCAGACGAACAGCAGGTCTCCCGCCGAGGTCACGGAGCAGCTACACATGTTGTGCTGAGATACCTGCAGCTCCGCCATCATGTCGAAGCTCCAGATCACGTCTGCCTCGTCGCTGGCCACCACGGGCTCTTCCTGAAAGGGGCCGTCGTTCGTGCCGTCGTGGAAGCCCTCCGTGTCCAGGCAAATCACATGTCCGCGGCTGGAGACAAACCATGCTCGCTTGCCTTCGACCAGCGGCGCACAGCAAATACCTTGCAAGGGCCAGTCGTGCACACGGCCGGTGGGCAGCTTCTCGCTGGAATGTTGCCACAGAAAGGTGCCGTCCGCCTCGCTGAAGCAGAGCAGGCAGCCCAGATCGACCGTGGCGGGATAGCGCGAGAGCCAGCCGGCGCCATTGTTCGTGCCCACGAACACCTTGCCGTCGGCGATCACCGGGTTGCCATAGCTCTGACTTCCGAGGCGTGCCACCCACTTGATATTCTTCGCCTTGGAGCGGTCCCACTGTTGCGTGCGCTTGTCGATGCCGGTGGTCCATTCTTGCGGCAGGGGGCCGGTGATGGGCGTGTTGTTGCGCATGGAGGTGCCTGCCCACTGGTTCCAGATCAGACCGCCCTCGCTGACGGCCTGGAGCAGCTCTGCGAAGTCCGTGTCTTGTGCCTGGCCGGGCAGGGCGTGTTTGGCCTCGCCGCCGGCAGGCTGCCCTTGCTCTGCTTGGTCGGCATCCAGGGAAGGCTCTGTGCCATCGGGCGAGGGGGGGACGTTGGTGGGTGCGGGCTCGGCGGCGCCGGTGGAGGGCTGCGTACCCTCGCCTTCTGGTTGGGCCGAATCATCAGGCAGGGGCATGTCTGGCTCGTCAGGCTGAGGGGGGGCGGTGTCCGGTTCCCCGACGGGCTGGGTAGCGCTCTGTTGCCCCGCAGCGCTGTCTTCTGGCTGGGCGGCGGCGTCTGGGGCGGTTTGCTCCTGCTGGTTGGCTTGGGCAAGGCGCTGAGATGGGACCGGAGCGGCAGTGGGCTTGCCCTGCTGCGCGGTGCGTGGGCGATCGGTCTCGATACAGCCGGCGGCAAAGCATGCGCAGAGGACGGCCGCAAGGGCACAGCTCAGATGGAATCGGGTGGGAATCATGCTTGGAATCGCTCCGCTGACAAAGTTCGTACCGTCGGTCCGTCGCCGCGTGCCCCGCCGGGACCGCACCTGGCTCAGTTGGGAATCACGCTGATATTGTCGATATAGATTTCTGCATCGCTGGCGTTGCCGAACAGGCCGGGGCTGCCGACGACATTGGGGGCCTCGTCCACGGCCTCGATGGTCCAGTCCCGCGGCTCCGCATCTCCCCGCGGCCACACCTTGCCGCGCAGCACGGCGGCACCGTTCTCCACACTGGCGCGGAACTTCATCGTGTACCAGACGCCGTGCTTCCAGGCGAAGGGAATGGTCTTTGAAAAGCGGTTAAGCTGGGAGGTCCAGCTCCTGATGCGAAGCTCTTGCGCGTTGCCCATCAACTCCAGTGAATAGCGCTGGGCGATCACGCCCATGTCGGGCAGCTTGCCGTCCTTGATGGCTCCCCGCAGGTCGGCCTGGATCGTGTAGTCGTGCAGGTCAGGCTGGCCCATCCAGGACTGGCTGCGTGTTCCCTTGGGGATGGTGGTCACCTTGACCATGACCTGCTGGCCGTCGAGCTTGCGGATCTGGTGGCGGTAGCGGGCACCGATCCAGGTCAGCGGCGGCTCGCCCTCGGGCAATTTGGTCATGGGGTTCGGGGTGAGTTCCGCGTCGTCAAAGTCGAAGTGCCAGGGGAGCGGCGGCACGATGCGGAGGCGAGCCTGTCCGGTCAGTTCGCCCAGCTTGGCGGTGATGGTGACACCGAGGTGGGCGGCACTGCTGTCGGCGGTGAAGCGGCCCTCGGCATCGATCTGCCCTCCCTGATCTGCCGCGAATTGAACCTCGCTTGCGGGGACCTCACGCAAGAACTGGCCGCGAGCGTTGAACGCCCGCGCGCGGAACTGCACCAATTCGCCGGGGCGGATGAGCGCGTCAACCGGCACGAGTTGCAGCCAGGCGGGCTGGGACCGTTCCTCAGGCGGCGCCTCCTGCGGCGGGTCGGGACGAGGAACGGCCTGCGGCTTTGCGTCAGGCGTGCCGATGCAATAGAGCGCGCCGGTGGTGGGCAGATAGATCCGCCCGTGCGAGACGATGGGCGAGCCATGGATCTCCTCGGCCTGCGGGAAGCGCAGGCGATGGACGATCTTGACGCCGTCATCAGTAGGTTCCAGCACGTGCCAGGCGCTGGTGGTGCAGGCGAAAATATGGCCGTCGGCGTAAAGCAGGCTGGCGCGCATGATGGTGCCCAGCAGCTTCTGCCTGGCGATGACCTCGCCGGTGCGCGTGTCCAGCACATAGAGCAGATTGGCGTCATCAGCGGCATAGAGCCGGTCTCCCAGCACCAGGGGAGAACTCTTACCCACCATCAGCTCCTTGACGCGCCAGCGTTCGCCGGTTTCGGTGATGTCTCCCTCCAGCTCGCCGTTGATGGCGGCGACGGCGCCCATGGTATTGTCGTCCCGGTTTTCCTCGCTCTGGCCGATGTACACCACGCCGCGGTCCACCACGGGGGAGACATTCAGTCCGCGGGGCGAGAGCTGGTAGCGCCAGATGGGCTTGCCCGTGCGCGGCTGGAAGGCGTGCACGGCGCCATCGCTGGAGCCGAACACCATGGCGGCCTGGCCGGCCAGCACGGTGAGGAACGGCGTGCTGTACGTGGTATCCTCGGGTCGCAGCCGGGTGCCGTTGAACCAGCGCGGCTCGCCCGTCATCTTGTCGAAGGCGAGGAAGCGATGCGCCGGCACCGCCATCTCGCCCCAGTTGGTCATCACGGCGCTGACGATCACCAGATCTTCGAAGATCACCGGCACGTTGGTGCGGCCCCCATACGTGCTGACCAGCCCGAACTCCTCGCTGAGCGAGCGCGACCAGAGCGTCTGGCCCGTCTCGCCGTCGAGACACTGGAAGTAGCCGCACACCCCCAGGGCATAAACGCGGCCCGTCTCCGGATCCCCCACCACGCAGCTCCAGCCCACGCGCTCGCACGGCACATCGGTGAGAAAGACGTTGAACTTGTTCTCCCACAGCAGCTCGCCGGTCGCCGCGTCGAGACACACCACGCGCTCTCCCTCGCGCGGCGTCTCCGGCTCGCTGCGACAGAGCGTGTAGAGCTTGCCTCGCATGACGATCGGCGTGCTGCGCGTGCCGAACTCCGGCTTGCGCCACAACAGGTTCTTGCCCTTGAGGTCCCACTCGTACGCCAGGCCGACTTCACGCGAAATGCCGTTTTGCTCGGGGCCGCGCCAGCTCGGCCAGTCGAGCGGATCCGCGGCCGGCGCATCCTCCGCACGCGCCGCCAGCGACACCAGCCCCCACAACGCACAGCCAAACAGCCAACAAGAAAATCGCCGCAGTTTCATGGCAGGTTCTCACACTTCCGCCCGGCAGGGCGTACACTCAGGCGAGAATAGATGTTCAGGTGGGATGCCAGTAAGATACGCCAAACATGGCTTGGCAACAAGGTGCCGCGGGACCCCTCCGGCGGCCCAGAGCACGCGCTGGGCAGGGCGCCGGGGCGCTGGTGCGCGCTAGCGGCCGCCTCAATCGTACCACTCATCCGCCGCATCGAACTTGGGATGCACGATATTGAGGATCTTCATGCGGCCTACCGCCCGATGCCGCACGCCTGGACGGATCACCACGCACATGCCGGCATGCAAGGGCTGCCGCTGGCCATCCAGCTCGATGGCCGCCCCCGCTTCGCACTCCAAGATGTAATACGTCTCCGTCAAGCGACGGTGGTAGTGGGTGCGAGCATCAAGATGGATCTCCGTGAGGTGCACGGTCAGCGGATAGTCTGGCAGATCCGCAAAAGCGCGCCGGGCCACGCCGCAGGGGCACGGCACGCCCGGCAGCTCGCTGAAATCCACCATCGGGTAGCGATCGCTCGAAGAAGACATGGCGGTTTTCACTGGACGTTCAGAGTGCAAGCAGCAGGCGCCATCGCAGTGCCACCGCGGCCGGACGCGAGCTGGCGATCACCGGACCTTGCCACCACAGGATCTCATCAAGAACTCCGTCATCAAGGTGCTTGCCATGGCACAGGGGCCTGGGCGGCTTGGTACCGCGCCGCGTGCCGGCTACGCCTGCCGGCTGCGGTATTCCGGGCTGGCCAGGATCGCCGCCTGGACCAGTTCGGGGCTTGTGCCTTTCCGCAACTCGGCCAGCCAGTACATCGTACCCGCGGCATCCGGCTCGCGGCGCAGGTATGTAGTGTACCACGCACCAAGCTGGAGCAGCCCGTACTCCTGACTAAAAAGAAAGCTTCGCACCACGGCCTCTCTGGTCGTGCTCGAGGCACGCTGAACCCACCACGCAATTTCGTGCGCGGCCGCCTCGCGGCCCAGCAGCACGCGATAGAGTTCGCTCACCCACGCCTGCACGCCGCCGGCACGGTTGAAGCTCTCTGTAGACGCCAGCAGGCCGGCCTGTACCGCGTGCATCCCTTGCGACTGCCACACTGCCAGCCACCACGACAAGCCCGCCGCATCGGCGCCCCTGCCCAAGTATTCCCGATACCACGCCTCAAGCTGCGCCGTCCGCCGTTCTCTCGAAGTTACAAACGCAGTGGCGATCTGGCTGCGCGGCTGCCCCAACGCCAGCCTCTCCTGCCACCAGGCCAGCTCGGCCGCGCTGGCGCCGCGGCCCAGCACATCGCTATACAAACGGGCCAGCCAGTCCGCATCGGCCCGATCGATGATGTAGACCGTCGTGCCTGTTCGCGACCCCAGAGCCGCTGCTGCCGAAGGATGCTGCAACTCCACCCGTAACCACTCGGGGTCTTCCCGCACCGCATCGGCCAGCACGTTGATCGTGATCGACTTTTCAAACTCGCCATCCCCAAACAGCAGCGTCCCGGCCGACAACTCATAATCGCCCCCCGCCACGGCCGTGCCCGAGGCAACCTGGTACGATACCTCCGCCTGCCCGCTGCTGGGCCCGCGCTGTACCACAAGCTGCACGGCGTCCTCACCTTCGGCCGCCACATACTGCGCTGTGTCAAAGAAAAACGTCCCCCGCGACGCCAGGGGAGGCAGGTTGGCCAGATAGCCGTGCGCATCGGCCAGCAGAGAAACCACCAGTCGCGAAGGCAGGTAGCGCGTGGCGAGAGCCAGGCTGGCATTGAGCAGATCTTGCGGATGGGCCGTGGCGGAGAGGTGGCCACGGTCTGCGTCCAGCACCGCTTGCAGCCCCGCGGCGCCGCGGTAGAGGTAGGTGCCGTCCGCCTGTGCGGTCAAGCGGGAGAAGAAGGCCGGGCTGGTGCCGAAGCCCAGGGCATGGGCCAGTTCGTGCAAGACCACGCTGTAGAGATCAAGGCCGGCTGGGCCGCCGGTGAACAGATACTCGCTCTGCTGCTGAGCGAATTCCTGGTGGTCGGCCGGCTGCGGATCCACGTACCAGCCCCTGCCGCCCGCATCGGCGTCGATCCGCAACGTGGCACTGGCCGTACCGTTGCCCGAAGTCTGCACGGTCACGAACGAGGTGACGTTCCCGCCCAGATCCATACCCGAGCCAGCACCGCCCAGTATCGTAAGCGCAAGCGGCCCTACCTGCGGCCGCTCAATGACCAGCGTGTTCCACCAGGCGAGGGCCTGGTCGACTACGGCTCGTTCGGCGGCCGTCAGCGTGTCAGAGGCTGTCAGTCGATTGGTCCACACCAAGGCCGCCAGCAACGCGCGCGGTTCGAGCGCCTCGCAGCGCAGCCAGCGCGAACGGGAGCGATCCCCTTGGCGTGCCCTGATGGTGCGCCTGCCCGTCTGGGGGCGGCCGACACGGAAATGCTGCATACACCTATTCTGTCCAGCCGGATGCGGCGCCGTCAAAGGAAAAGGACCGTTGCGGTGGGATGGCTGGCGTTCCAAAGCGGCTTCGCCATCCTGCGTGGCGGCTTGCAGGCGAGGCGGAGCAGCTTGCCGCGGCCTGAAACGAAGGCGCCCTTCAATTACTCTTCCGTTTTCGGCGAGATTTCCAGCAGTACGCTCTGATTGTGGCTGCCCGGCAGCGGCCAGCTTGCACGGCGGCGCAGGCGGAAGCCATCGAGCAGGTGAAGCCGCCGGGCCTCACGCCGCTCTTCCAGCCAGGCCGGCCCTTTGACCACCAGCAGCCGCCCAAAGCTGGACCAGTAGGGACGCAGCCATCGAAGCAACTTGGGCAAGGGTGCCACGGCGCGGGCCACGAGCGTATCGAAGCTGCGCTGACCCAGGACCGACTCTGCACGCTCGGCATGCACGGGAATGTCGAGCCCCAGCTCACGCACAAACTCCTCGACCGCGCGGGCCTTTTTCCCCACAGACTCGCAAAGCTGCACGTGCAGATCGGGGCGGAGGATGGCCAGCAGGATGCCGGGCACGCCTCCGCCGGTGCCCACATCGAGCACGGTTTCGCCAGGCTCGAGCTGGCTGGCGATCACCTGAGCGTCGACCAGGTCGCGGCCGACGAACTTTTCGTAGTCCGTATGGCGCGTGAGGTTGAGGTGCTGGTTTTTCTGCCACAGCATGCGGCAGTAGCGATCGATCGCCGCTTGTTGCTCGGGCTGCAAGGCGATCTGGTGACGTGCCAGTGCATCGGCCAGCGAATCGGCATTGGATAGATCGGTCATCACAGGGGCGAGAGAAGCAAAGTGGCGGAAGCGGGCGCAGGAGCAGGTAGCAGGGAGTTTCTCCATCGCGGGTCCGCGGCCTAAGTTGCGGGCTGCGGCCGGCCGATTCGGCTGATGCGGCTACGGTTTGGCACTGCTGCACATCATAATGGAAAGATGGAGCTGGAGTTTCTCAAGTGGCTGACACAGCGGATCGAGCCTCACCCCTTGGTGCGCGTGGGGGTGGGGGACGATGCCGCCGTGCTCCGTTGGGCACACGAGCGAGACTGCCTGGTGATGGTCGACATGCTCGCGGACGGCGTGGACTTCCATCTGAGCGAGATCGATCCCCGACGCGCGGGGCGCAAGGCACTGGCTGTCAACCTGAGTGATGCCGCAGCCATGGCAGCCAGGCCGCTGGCAGCCGTGGTCGCTCTGTCTCTGCCCCGGGCCGGGGCTGGGCAGCTTGCCGAACGGCTCTACGAGGGCCTGTTGCCGCTGGCGGCTGCCTACAACGTGGCGATTGCCGGCGGGGATACCAACACCTGGGACGGACCCCTTTGCATCTGCGTCACGCTGCTGGCCGAGTCGACAGGAAGGGGCCCGCTGTTGCGCAGCGGCGGCCGAGCTGGCGATCGGCTGCTGGTCACCGGCTGGCTGGGCGGGAGTATCCTCGGCAAACATCTCGACTTCGAGCCGCGCGTCCGCGAGGCGATCACGCTGCATGAACGCTACACGCTCCATGCGTGCCTGGATATTAGCGACGGCCTGGCGCTCGACCTGTGGCGCTTGTGCCAGGCCAGCGGATGCGGGGCGGTGATCGAGCTGGCCGCGCTCCCCCTCGCAGAGGCCGCCCGCCGCCAGGCACAGCAGACTAAGCAGCCTGCCCATTTCCACGCCCTTTCGGATGGGGAGGATTTCGAGCTGCTGCTCGCCGTACCGCCGCAGGCCGCCGAGCAGATCCTCGCCGAGCAGCCGCTGGCGATTCCCCTCACCCAGATCGGCTGGCTGACCGATCAGCCGGGCCTGTGGCAGATCGATCTGCAAGGCCAGATGATCGAGCTGCCGCCAGCAGGTTACCTGCACCAAGGAGCAAAGACCAGCGCGTGAGTGGCACCTGCCTCCGCTGGCTATCATGCCCCCCGCATTGCTTGCTACTAGCTGCCCTATTACATGGCTGCCCCTGGGTACGAATTCGTGATTGAAGCGCCGGACCTGAGGACCACCGCCGCGCTGGGGGCAGCCCTCGCTCGCTGTTTGCCCGATGGTACGCTGGTGGCCCTGGAGGGACCGCTGGGTGCTGGCAAGACGGCCCTGGTCAAGGCCGTGGCCGAGGCGCTGGGCGTGGACCCCGCACAGGTAACCAGTCCCACCTTTGTGTTGATGCAGGCATACGAGGGCAGTCGGCCGATCGTGCATCTGGATGCCTTCCGCCTGCAACGCCCGCAAGAGTTTACGGCCCTGGCCGCAGAGGAGTTTTTTCCCCCAGACGGGCTGATGTTCATCGAGTGGTACGGCAAGGTTGCCGAGGCGGCCCCCGTACCCGATCTGGAAATTCGCATCGAGATCCT
This sequence comes from Pirellulales bacterium, assembly GCA_023511675.1. Lineage (GTDB taxonomy): Bacteria > Planctomycetota > Planctomycetia > Pirellulales > JAIMBC01 > JAIMBC01. Next base: position 40,735 of record JAIMBC010000007.1, on the reverse strand, counting down.
CGATGCGGGCCGCCGCAGGTTCGTGCTGCGTACGTCACGGGCAGCATTGGCACAGCGGCTCTCCCAGGCGCTAGCTGGCCTTTCCGTGCCCGCCACGCGCGCCTCCGAGGCATCGTAGAAGCGCAGGGAGGTGTGATGCAGCCGGCGTGAGGGAGCCCCGGGTCAAGCTAGCATTTCTGCCCGAACGCCCCGGACGCCCCAAAGTCACACGAGTGGGCACCGCAGCGGCGGGCGTGCGTGCCGGCGGCCTCGAGAGCGTGGCATGGTGGGGTAGCCGGGCGGCGAGTGCCGGGTGGCGCGTGGCCGCACTGCAATGGGCCGCATGGTACCTGGGCTGCCGGTCGCCGCTAGGCGGGGACTGGCGGGCAGAAGCTGCAAACCGAGATTGACCTGCGAAGACTCTGGGTAGTAGGTTGCCGCCTCTAGGAATGCAAGCTGGCCAGGTGGGGCAGACCGGTCTGCTTTGCAAGCACAAGATGCATTGGACTTGCCGAACGGCTGCACGCGATGGCAGGCGTTGCGGGCGGGGGTGCTGCGGCAGCGGCCACCCTAGCGACGACGGTCCGACAGGTGTGACGACGGTTCACGGATGAAGGTCCGGTTTGGTTGGTGTATTGTCGGGCTGGCGGTCGCAGCAACGGGCTTGCAGGGCCTGATGCTTGCACGGGCGGAGTTGCCTGCTGCAGACGCGACGCGATTTGCCGCTGTGGCCCAGAGCATCGAGCGCGTGGGGGTACGGGAGACGTGGCGGAGCGAGCCGGACCCTGTGGGCTTTTCGCTGTGGGCGGTGGTGGTTCGACGTGCGCTGCTGGCGGCGGGCCTGATCCGCGCGTCTGACTGGGCGGCACCGCTGCAGTTGGCGTCGGCCCTGCCGATGGCGGCACTACCGGCGATGGTGTTCTTGCTATTGACGCGAATGGTGGGTCGCTCCGGCGCGTTGGCTGGGGCGGCGTTCTTTACGGTGGCGACGGAAGTGGCGCGGCTCGGCGTGGCGGGCACATGCGACAGCTTGCTGCTGCTGTTTCAGGTGCTGGCTTTGTGGGCCTGTGGCGAGTACCTGGCGGGGGGCAGCCGGCGGTGGCTGGTAGGGGCCGGGGTGGCGTGCGGCGCGGCGATGCTGGTGAAGGGAACATCTGCGCTGTTGCCGGCAGCCATCTGTGTGTCCCTGGGATGGGAAGCCATTTTGCGTGTGCGGCAGGGGGGGGTGCAGCGTTCGTGGGGGGCGTTGCTGGCAGCCGGCTTTCTGGTTGCGGGCTGTCTGGCAGTACTGGTTCCGGTGGTGGCGGCAAGCGGCGCGGCTACGCCGCAGGCGGCCTGGCAGCGCGTGTGTGGGGCGAGGGTCGAGGAGCCTGCACTACCGCTCAACGCCCCGGCAGAGGCACGCCCCCTCCCCCCTCCGGCATGGCAGGATCACTGGCGGCTGGAGAATGGCGAGTGGATGACCTTCGGCAAGAAGGACCCGCAAGAAAGCATCCGCTTCAGCGGCTGGCTGCCTGCAGGTTGGGAGCTGTTCCGCGAGCTGATGCAAGGTTTGTTGCCGTGGGGATTGGTGCTGGCCGCCTGGGGCATCTGCTCGATGCGTGGCAAGCCGTGGCGGCCGATCGACCGGCTGGCCATCGCCGTGTCTGGCGTGTGGTGCGTGGCTGCGTGGTGGTACGCCACGGGGACGGGCTACCTTTCCACGCGGCATGTGCTGCCGGTAGTGGTGCTCGGCTGCGGCTGGTGCGGGTTGGGAATGCTCCGGGCTGGCCGCCTTGCCTGGCGGGTTTGGAGGAGAAGCGGGCTGGGCGGCGGGACAGACCGCGGCTGGTTGTGGGCAGCCGGCGTGGCAAACGTCCGGCGGCTGTGGACGGCCAGCGTGGCAGCGGCCGTGCTTGCGGCGGCCTTGCCCCGCACGCTGGCGCCGTTTCACGCTTATCGCGCGGCGCATCGCCAGGCGGGGTTGTGGTTGGCAGCAGCAGCGGGCAACGATGCTGTGCTGGACACACACGCCTGGACGGCGCTCTACAGCGGAAGGAGTACCTGGCGGTTCGATCAGGCGGAGCGCGCGCTGGTAGAGCCTGGTACGGCCTGGCTGGTGGTGGAGGAACGGGAACTGACTGGTTCGGGCCGCCGGGCACGTACCCTCCGCGCGCTGGCAGAGACAGGCGAGCTGGCGGCACGCTTCGTTTCCGGGACTGGCCGGCGGCAGACGCGGGTGGCCGTGTATCGTTGGAATCCGGTGCAGCTTGCCAGAAGAGGATGGCGTCATGCGCGCTAACGTGCGGGCGTTCGTGGCCTTGGCGGCCGAGATCCTCGCGCTGCGGGGACCGGTATACGAGTTCGGGTCGTACCTGGTGGCGGGACAGGAGGAAGATGCCGATCTGCGCCCCCTGTTCCCCGGTCGGGAATATGTGGGTTGCGATGTGCGTCCTGGCCCGGGAGTCGATCGCATTGAAGACCTGGCGGGCTTGAGCTTGCCCTCCGGGTCCGTGCCGACTGCCGTGTGTGTCGATACCCTGGAACACGTGTTTAAGATCGAGCAAGCCGTTAACGAATTGTGCCGCGTGCTGGCCCCCGGCGGCACACTGGTGGTGGCGGTGCCGTTCGACTTTCACGTGCACCATCATCCTGACGATTACTGGCGGCTGACGCCCTCTTGCGTGGCGCGGCTGCTGGAACCGCTCGAAGCGTCGCTGGTGGCCTGGCAGGGAGGGGACAGCCGGCCGCACACGGTGCTGGGCATGGGGTTCAAGCAGCCGATCGCCGCCGATCTCGCCAGCCGCTTGCAGCAGTTCGTGACGGCGTTTCAGGACTGGCTGCGACGGGCGGCGGAGGCACAGCCCTGGAAGGTCAAGGCCCGCCGCTGGCTGTTGGGATGGCTGCGCAGCAAGGGAGATCGCCGCCGCTGGCGCGAGCAGTACACCGCCAGCTTCGTGCTCCGGCTGCCCGTGGCCGGCGCGGCGGGCGCAGGCCTGCTGGCGCCGCCACGGCAGCGCAGCGAGGGCAGCCGGCTGTCATGAGGCCCCCCTCGATTCGCGCAGAGCGGGTGCTGGTGGCCGGCTTCGATGGCGGCACGTTCGACGCACTCCTCCCGCTGGCCGAGGCAGGGGTGATGCCAAACCTTGCCGCTCTGCTGCGCGAGGCAATCTCGGCCCCGCTTCGCTCCACGCTCCCAGCAATCACGCCGACCGCCTGGGCCACGTTCCTCACCGGCGCCGACCCGGACGTGCACGGCGTCTGGGACTATCGCTACTTCGACCCGGCCAGCCGCCGCACACGGCTGGCAGACGCCAGCCGGCTCCCCATACCCACCCTGCTTGATGCCATCTCTCAGCAGGACGCGGAGGCAGTCTCCATCGATCTGCCCATGACGTGGCCCATCTCCCCCGCCTGGCGCGGACTGGTGCTGAGCGGCCTGGGAACTCCCTCGACAGCCGCTGCCTTCGGGCCCCAGCAACAGTTCCGCCAGCGGGTGGCCCAGGCGGGAATCTCCTACAGTTTGGACCCCATCTGGCGCCGCCGGCCGCAAACGTGGGACGAGCTGGCCTGTTACCTCCGCCGCACGGAGGCGGCCTTTCGGGCACGTACGGCCGTGGCAGCCCTGGCCGACCGCTATTGTGACTGGCGGCTGATGATCGTGCAGTTCCAGCATCTAGACGGCTTGCAGCACCGCACCTGGCATCTGCTCGGACCGCCCATCTCCAACCCCGCCGAGCCAGCCTGGTGCCATCGTGTCCGCCACGCCTACCGCACACTGGACGATTGCCTGGGCCGACTGCTGGAACTGGCCGCGGCTCGGCACGCGGCCGTGCTGGTGCTGAGCGACCATGGATTCGGGCCGTTCGCAGGGCAGATTGTCATGCCCGAGTTGCTGGCACGCGGCGGCCTGCTTGCCTTTTCCTCGCTCGGCAGCCGCATCTTCCAGGCCGGCACACGCATCGGCTGGCGGCTGCGCAAGTTTCTCCGCCGGCATGTGTCCCGAACCAGTACGGCCCACCTACCCCGCCCCGTTTCCGTCGTGGCCAATGTCGACTGGCGCCGCACGGCCGCACTGACGCTCCATGGGAACCTGGCCGCGCTCATCTACCTGAACACGCCTGAGCGTTTCGGCACCCGAACCCTGGCCGCCCCACGCCTGCGCGAGCAGGCACGCCAAGACACGCTAGGCACGCTGCAAGAGGCACGCCACCCCACCACCGGCCAATGCCTGTTCGTGGAAATCTTCGAGCCAGCGGCAACCACTCGGGACGAAGCAAGCCGCGGCGACCTGCCGGACCTCGTGGCCATCCCCGCCCCGGGCTTTCACGTCCGCCACAAGGCGCACCCCGGCAGCCAGCTCATCCGCCAGGAGCCCATGCTCACCGGCACCCACCGCCGCGAAGGCATGCTGCTCTGCCAGGTTCCAGGCCTGAGCCGCCGCTGCCTGCACAGCGCCGAGCTGCGCGACCTGGCCCCCAGTATTCTTAGGCTCTTGAACATGCAGCCGCCCACTACCATGCAGGGCCAGGCCCTGTTCGACACGCCGTACACTGATCAGCGGACGACGGATGCTCCGCCTGCAACGCAAGCCAGGGCGGCGCCTCCCCTCCCCCCCGCTGGCCGCACAAACGCCTGCTCCACGCCTGGCCCGGCCAGAACAAATGGCGCCGCGCTCACGGAGCGCGAAGAGGCCGTGATTCTCGACCGGCTACGCGACCTCGGATACGTGGACTAGCCGGAGATTCGCTGCAGTACACGCCCGCCGCGCTAGGGCACACCGAACACCCGTATGTTGCCGCTCCTGCCCGTGACGTACACGCCCGCCGCGCCACGGCGCACCTCCCCACGAACACTGCCCGGTGCCGACCCCGCGGCGAAGTGCCCCCAAGCACCACAGATGCGTCGCCTGGCTGGCCTCAGTCTCGCCGCTGGCTGCCCCGCTCGTGCAATGGCACGTCGCGGTACTGCTGGTGGCACCGGCCGCACAGCTCATGAATCTGGTCCAGCAGGGACGAGGCTCGCTCCGTGCCGCCCTCCTTGCCCGCTGCCAGCACGGCGTGCAGCTCCCCTGCCGCATCGCGGCTCGACGCGCACATCTCAACAAAGTCGGCAGGCCGTTGCTGCACCTCGTCGAGGCGCAGCAACTCGGCAAAATGCTCCTGCAAGATCAGGGCCTCGTGCGCCGGATCGAGATCCGGGTGGCTGGCCGGGGCCTTCCAGCCGGCGCCACGGATCCGCTGGAGGTGCTCGTACGTCTCGTCCAGCTCCACCATCGCCTCGGCCAGCGGCGGCAGAGGAACCTGCTCCCGGAATTCGGCTTGCAGCGCATCCAGCAGGGCGTCGTCGAAGCGGCGGGCATTCTGGGCGGCATGGTAGAGGCCACGGTAGCCTTTGTTCGTGCCGGCGGTCTCCAACACGCCCAACGCGGCGTCCGCGGGCAGCAGCCCCGCGCCGACGCAGGCAACCGCCGCGGCAGTTGGGCTGCGATGACGCCCATGGTGGCAATGAATGTAAATAGGCCCCGGCAGCTCTCGCACGGCTTTGGCCAGCTCGCGCGCACGCTCTTCCGTGATTCCGTCGTAGCCGTGGGGCAGGTGCACATAGCGCATGCCGTACGCCTTGGCCGTCTCAATATCGGGTTGGGCGCCATCGACGCTGATCACGGTCTTGATCCCCAGGGCGGCCAGTTCGCGAAACCCCGCTTCGCCGTCCGGCTGCCCGCCGGAGATCACCTTGGGGTGCAGGCGGTAGGCATTGGGAAGATGTGCAGCCGGTACGCGCTCTGGCCCCGGCACGGCCTTCGGCGTCTGCACCTTGCTACAGCCCGCCACCGCAGCGAGTATTCCCACAAGCATTGCCCGATACGCCGCCATCTGTGGCTCCATGAGCATTGGGTCGACAATAGGCTCGCTTTCCGCTGTCTTGCTGCGCATCGATCACCGTAGCCCCGCTGTGCGGCCCATCAAGTTTATTGGAACAGCCCTTCACACGCCTGTCGAGCCTGTCGGGGCACGCGCAAGCGCCGCTTTCCCGCTTCGCGTTCGTAGCGCCTGGTTCGGAGCCTGCGCCGTGTTATCAGGTCCTGAACCCGCCTTGCGGACCGCATGCACGCGGTCCCTGCGAGCACGGCCGTTGCATGCCCGGAGACGCCGCCAACCCACGATGGCCTCAGGCACCGCGGATCCGCCGCCGGATGTTAACGTTTGCGCATAGGTGTTAAACATTTAAACACCCCAGACGTAGCCCTTCAGGCACACCGATAACCGCCGTTCGACATAAGCACTTTAAGTACATGGACGTATATATTCGGCACGCATTTTATCTTTCTTGGCACGGCATTTGCGGAAGATTCCGCGGACAACAGGAAGATCCCGCAGACAACAAAGATCGCGCGGACAACATGGTCAAACCAAGTGGGGAGCGTGAACGATGCAACGGTACGTGGCAGTTGGCGGATCCGTGGGGAGATCTGGGGTGAGGCTCGTTGCGGCGGCCTGCCTGATCGCTGGGTGGGTTATGGCGGTTGGCGGCGCGGCGTGTGCAGCGCCCATTTCTCCAACGTTCAATGTGTTTGGTACCTTGTCGGGCGCGACCTTTGGCGGCACCGGCATTCCCAATCATTCCGTGGCGATCACGCACGTCGTCAGCAGCACGCACAACGTTACGCTTGGGCTCACCGCACACGAGCGTTTTTTCAACCCCACGGTAACGAACGACGGAGCCGGCACCTTCTTCGCCACCCCTGGCGCGAACTTTGGCGATCCCACGTTTAGTACGACGCCCAGCTCAATATTGGGTGCCACCTGGAACTTTGCCTTCTACGTGGACGTGGCCAGTACGTCGCAGCCTGTGCTGATACGCCTGCTGTATGACTTCGACCCCGGCTTTTTCACCGACGAAAGCAATCATGGCGTGATCTCGGTTGTGATCCCTGCGAACACCACACCCACTGTTGTAGAGTTGCAGGGCTCGCAGAATCTGCTGTTTTCTTTCTTGTCCACGGGGGGTACATTTGGCCCGTTCACGGTCACGCCCCCGCCGGGCTCGTTCAATCCCAATGCAGTCGGTTCGTACACGTTCGCGCTGCGGGCGTATGATAGTTCGGGTAACCAATTTCTTGGCCAGGCGGCGATTCAAGTGAACGTGGGAAATGTAGCGATTCCGGAGCCCGCCTCGGCGGCCCTCTGGCTGGGATGCGGCGGGGCCCTGCTCGCGGCGGTGCGTGCCCGCCGGCGCAGGACCGCTTGACACGGCCGCCCCGCGGGGCATGGGGCGCAAGTCCGCGCTCCAGCTCTGTTCGGAAACAGGAAGCGTCCGCCCGCTCCTTCCACAGCGGCCGTGGTCGCTCGGCGTGCGAGGACAGGCAAGAGAAAGATCGAGTCGGCCTACCCGCCTCTTCAATCGCAGGAGAGCTGGAAGTAATGGTCGCGGCCGCTTTTGTCCTCTGCCGACAGTGTGTTGGGTGGGACACCGAGAGGAAAAACGGTGAGAAGGGGCTGGGCTTGCTAGGCTCAAGGCGGAGGGGGCCTCGCAGCTACCTTGCAGGGCCGCTCGCTGGCGGTTGCGGCTCCGTGGTGCGGCCCTCCCTTGCTCTGGGCATCAGCGTGCATCCAGCATGGCAATTCCCTCGACGACCACGTCCATCACTCGGTCCAGCTCGGGCAGGGTGATGGCCAGCGGAGGCATGATCACGATCACATTCCCCAGCGGGCGCAACAGCACACCCCGGCCACGGGCGAAGTCTGCCACGCGCCAGCCAGCACGCTCTTCCCAGGCGTAGGGTTCGCGCGAGGCGCGGTCTCGCACCAGCTCGATCCCGGCCAGCAGCCCGCGCTGCCGTATGTCTCCCACCGGTGGCAGGGCGGCTGCACGCTTCAGGTGCGCTGCCAGCCGCTCGATCTTGGCCGGCAGGCGGGCCAGCGTGCCCTCGGCCTCGAACACCTCGAGCGAGGCCAGCGCCGCCGCGGCCGCCAGGGGATTGCCGCCGTAGGTATGGCCATGGAAAAACTGCCGCCCCTCGGCGTAGCGCCCCAGAAACGCCTGCCACACGCGATCCGTGGTCAGCGTGGCTCCCATGGGCAGGTAGCCGGCGGTGAGCCCCTTGGCGAGACAGAGAAAGTCGGGTGCGACCCCCTCCTGCTCGCAGGCGAACATTGTGCCGGTGCGGCCGAAGCCCACCGCCACCTCGTCTGCGATCAACAACACGTCGTATTGGCGGGCAAGTGCCGCCGCGCCGCGCAAGAAGCCGGGCGGCTGCACGAGCATCCCGGCCGCGGCCTGCACCAGCGGCTCGATGACCAGGGCGGCGATCTGGGGGTGGCGGGCGCGCAGAAGCTGATCAAGCTGGCTCAGGTAGTAATCGCACGCTGTTGCTGGTGTGATCCCTGGTGGGAGCCGATAGAGTTGGGGTGCGGGCAGGCGTAGCACGTCAAAGAGCAGCGGCCTGAAGAGGGCATGGAAGCGTGCTACCCCGCCGACGCTAACGCTGCCCAGCGTATCGCCGTGGTAGGCATCCTCGAAGGCGACGTAAAGGTTCTTCTCGGGCCTGGGGGGGGTGGTCTGCCGCCAGAACTGGAAGGCCATCTTGAGCGCCGCCTCGACGGCGGTGGCGCCGTCGTCCGAGAAGAACACATGGTTGAGGCCCGCGGGGGCGAGTTCGACCAGACGGCGTGCCAGCCGCACGGTGGTGGAGTTGGAGGCCCCCAGCGAGGTGGTGTGTGCAATCCGCTCAAGCTGTGCAATGATGGCGGCATCGATGTGCGGGTGACGATGGCCGTGCACATTGCACCACACGCTGCTGGTGGCATCCAGGTATTCGCGGCCATCGATATCGATCAGGGTGCAGCCGCGGCCCCGTTCGATGAACAGGGGCTGGTACTCCGCCATCTGGGTAAAGGCGTGCCAGACGTGCTCGCGGTCCCACCGCTCCAGCGTTTGCCGCTCAGGCGAAGACATGCTACCAGCGGACGCGGACAACCGCCCCCCTGCCGAGGCCCAGCAACTTGGCCGCATTATCGTTGACCACGGCCAGCTCGAGGAAGCCGCTGGAACCGATCAGGGCGATCAAGGTCTGCGGAGGCTGATCCGCGTAGGTGCGGTAGATGCCCAGCGTCTCATGCTCCTCGCACTCGATGCGCACACGCTCGTCCCGCGGGGCATCCCGGAGCATCTCCGCCGTGATGTTGGTAATCAGGTTGCCAAACGAGTCCACACTCTGCACGCAACCCTCGACTGTTCCCGGCACCTGAATCACCTCCGGCCACTCGCAAGGCGTCAGACTCACTTGGGGCGGGCCGAGCAGGTCAGGCTCCAGCCCGCGGCTCAGCCAGGCCGCCACCGGTGCTATGATATCGCGCCCATGAAAGGTAGCCGACACCTCGGGCAACCAGTAGCGCGGCTCGGCCAGGGTGATCAGCCGCTCGGGTGGGCTGCGGCGCGCCACCAGGCTCAGCAGGCCGTTGTCGGGTGCCACGAAGTGTTGGCCGGCGATCCCGGCGTAGACCAGCCGCCGCTGCGTCCCCACGCCCGGATCGACCACGGCGGCGTGGACCGTCTCAGGCGGAAACCACCGCGCTGCTTCCGCTAACAGCCAAGCTCCCTGCCGCACGTCCTGGGGCGGCACGGCATGGGTCACATCGACGATCCGCGCCGCGGGGTTGATGCCGAGGATCACCCCCTTCATCACCGCCACGTAGTGGCTGCCTGTGCCAAAGTCGGTCAACAATGTGATCAGGCCGCGAGCCATACGCGACGCCACGCCCGCGGGCTACTTGGGCGCCAGTGTGCAAATGATGCGCTTCTGCTGTTGGCTGGGCGGCGACTCGATGCGGCAAACGTCTTCCAGGCTCTGCAGGATGCGGTTGATCACCCGGTGCCCCTCCTCGATGTGTGCCAGCTCGCGACCGCGGAACACGACCGAGATCACCACCTTGTCCTTGTGGGCCAGGAACTCTCTTGCCTGCCGGACCTTGACCTCGATATCGTGCTCGTCCGTCTTGGGCCGCACGCGGATCTCCTTGACGCGAATCTGGCGTGCGTGCCCCTTGTGCTGCCTCTTCTTCTGCTGGTACTTGAACTTGCCATAATCCATGATCCGGCAGACAGGCGGCCGCTCGTTGGGAGCTACTTCCACCAGGTCCAGCTCCGCCTCGCGTGCGATTCGCAGCGCCTCCTCCGTCTTCATGATCCCCAGTTGCTCCCCAGTGGCAGAAATGACCCGCACTGGCGAGACGCGAATCTGTTCGTTGACGCGTTGTGACCGTTCGATCGTTCTGGTCCTCCACATGAAACCCGCAGGCAGGATACGCCTGACCACACGCAGCACGCACCGCTTAACACCTGCAACCTAGCAGTATTGGCCAGCCCTCTTCCGGGCGTCAACTGCATTTGAGCGGCTGTACGGCCTCAGCCGCCCCAAACCAAACTGCCCCAAACCACTCTCCCCCGTGCCAAACTGGCCCGCATCAAGCCCCCCGTGCCAAACTGCCCCGTGCCAAACTGCCTCCGCCAGACGCCCAGCCTACCGCCGCTAATCCCACCGCTAATACCCGCTCCGTGGCACAGCCCCCTTTGCCAGGCCCCGCGCCGGCAAGCGGCGGCAAGCGGCGGCAAGCGTGACTGCCTCAACGCACCCCGCTGCCTATGTGGAGCGAGTGCCTGTCCGAACGGCGTGACTGGCGCCCTGCGTTGTGCTTGCTTCCAACCGGCTTGACAGGCCGCCGGTTCCGCCGCCCGCATCACTGGCCCCGGCCGCCTGACGGTGGGCGGATTCGCCCCCCCCGGCCGCGCGGGTGCCGCCACATCAGCCGCCCGCCCCCTGCCCCATCTGCATGCCGGCCCAATTGTTGACGCGCGCCATGCTACCGCATAAGCTGCTTCGCAGCGCGCCCTCTTTTTTGTGAGGGGCGTGCTCGCGCTGTCGCTACAGACGATTTACGTATACAAACTGATGTCGCAGATCGGTCTGTGCTTTTCTTCACAGAGTACAAGGCAACTCAGGCGCTGCTGATGAGTGCCTTGCAGCGACGCTATGGGAATGGCTGCGTAACGTTCATCAATGGGGATGGTTGGCTTGAAGGGGTTGCAGACGCCAGGGGGCAGCCGCAAACCATGCGGGAGGATCGCAGGCGTGCGGCGGAGCGATTCAACCGCGGACAGGTCCGGTTTCTGGTCTCCACCGAAGCGGCCGGCGAGGGGGTCGATCTGCAAGGGAGTTGCAGTGCGCTGATCCATGTGGACCTGCCCTGGAACCCCATGCGTCTGCACCAGCGGGTCGGCCGTCTCAGCCGGTACGGTCAAGCAAAGCCCGTCGATGTGATCAGCCTCCGTAATCCCGACACCGTGGAAAGCCGTATCTGGGAATGCCTGGACCGAAAGCTAGATCGTATCACCCTGGCCTTCCAGGGGGCGATGGACGACCCTGAGGATATGCGCCAACTGGTGATCGGCATGGCATCCCCGCGCATGTTCACAAGCATGTTTGCCGACGCAGATCCGCAGCTCCGAGGGGAACGGTTGGATCACTGGTTTGATTCCAGGACGGCGACCTTCGGCGGGCAGGACGCCCTGGCGACGGTGCGCGGCCTGTTTGGCAACGTCGCGCGTTTCGACTTTGGCGAGGTAGCAAAAGAAATTCCCAGGGTGGATCTGCCAGACCTCGTGCCGTTCTTCAAGGCGTTGCTCGCCGTTCTCAACAAGCGGCCGGTCCAGACCGATGATGTGCGGTTAAGCTTTAAGGCTCCCGAGGCATGGAGGGACGATTTCAGAATAGCCGACAGATATAGCCTGCTGTTCGCTCGCCAGGCGCAACCACAAAACGATGAGGAAATTGCCGGCGTGGGGCATTGCGTGGTGAATCGGGCCATCAGGACCGCAATCGAACTCGACGATGCCATAGCTGCCGTTCCCGGCCTCGAACAGGCGTTGGTCGTGTATTCCGTCCAAGACCGCATCACGGGCGGCGAGGGCCCTGTGCGCAGGGTGATCGTTGGCATGCTCCGAACCGAACGGGCGGCGTGGCAATTGCTGCGGGACTGGGAGGTGTTGAGAGTGCTCAACAGCATTGCCAGCAAGCCGCGGAGTTTGACCTCTCAACTGAGCCCAAGAAAGGGCGTCGATCTCCCGGCTATCCTCAGGGATGCCGAACAGGCGCTCGCGGGCCGCCTCGAGCAACTGGCCCTGCCCTTCCGCGTGCCGGCACCGGAGTGCCTTGCCTGCCTGCTTCCCGCAGAGCCAGATCGAGCAATGGCGGCGGGACAATGATAACCCTACACCGCCGCCGTTCTTGACGGGATTGGTCGGTTACGTGCGGGAGGGGAGCATGAAGAGTTCACGCAAGCGAGGTGAAAGATGGCGAGGCCGATTGACCGAGAGAAGTGACGGTTGTGGGCGAAGGACGTTCAGCGGTTGGCGCAAAGCGGCTTGACTGGGGCCGAGTGGTGCCGACGGGAAGGCCTGCTGCTGGAGCGCTGCATCTGTGGGCTGGAGGGACGCGCTCCGTCGCGTCCAGGCGCGCGCACATCGTATGCGCTAATCACGGCCACGACAGAGCGTGCCCCTCCATGTGGGAGCGTGCCCCTCCATGTGGGAGCGCGGCCGTCCATCCTCCCTGAAGGATGGACGCGGCAGGCGCCTGCCGGCGGGAGAAACCCCACGAACCAAGACACCAACAACCCACCCCGCAACTGGCTCCGCCCCTCGACGGAGATGGACCGGTTCATCGCCCGCTCACCAGGACACTCGACCATAACGCTGCACGGCCCCAATGCCGCCTGGCTCGCAAGACCCGCCGGCAACGGCTTACCGACACGACGCCTCGGCCGCGACCGAAATTGCATTCCGCTGGCCCCTTTCCCGGCGCCCAATGCCCCCGCCACCGACCCATCGGCCGCTTCCCCTTTCTCTCTCGCTCTTCACTACTCACTCCTTACTCCTATATCGACCCTGTTCGGCCGCGCGGGGCGATGGTGCCGGTGGATGGTCACCCGTGTACTGCCGGCCATTTGCCGCCGGCCAGGCCAGGGCGATGTGGCGTTGCCAGGAAAGGAGCGCCCAACACCGGCGTCTGGGCAACCAGCGTTTCTCCTGGCCATTGCGGTAGGCTGCTTGATTGATCCCCACAGCGCACGCCTCCGCAGTACAATAGGTGGCACCATGACTTGAGGCGCTGCTGGCCAGCGATCCAGCCGGGCCGCTGGCCGCCCAGTACAGTAGAGGCACCATGATTCTGCTTTGCCGGCCAGGCATGATGCAGGCGCGTGTTTTGGGCGGGGCAGTTCCTCGCACAGGTTCAAGGTCAGCCGCTCACCTGGGCATCTGGCTGGTGGGCCTGGGGAGTGTGCTGGCAGCCGCATGGCCGGCTATCAGGCATGGCCCTGGCCGCCCCGCGCACCGGGGGCTGGCCGAGCAGGGGGGAGCATGGGCAAGTGCAGCCCGCTCTGGACCGCGACAGAGTGCATGTGCAGCTTCCATCGCTGCGCGACACGGGCCGGGTCGGGAGCATGTCCGCTGGCGGCCTGCGGCGCTGGCCGCAGCCGCTTTTCGCGAGCGACAGCGAGCCGAGGAGCCGGCAGGCGATGTACGGACGGAGGGCCAGACCTCGCTGCTGGTCGGGACCTACTGGTATCCGTGGTACGGTCCACAGCGGCGGCACTGGCAAGACGGCTATCGCAACACCCCGCTGTTGGGCGAGTATCACTCGGCCGATCCAGAGGTGATCCATCAGCAGATCGCCTGGGCCGCGGCATACGGCATCGACTTCTGGGTGGCAAGCTGGTGGGGGCCCGATTCGGCCGAGCATCAAACGATCTCCGCCTTCTTTTGCGCAGAGGCAGCCGCTCGATTGCGATTGGCCCTGTTGTACGAGACCGCGGGCCGCCTGCGCGTGGTCGATGGCCGTATCGATCTGGACGATGCCGCCAACCGCCGCACGCTCGTCGAGGATCTGCGCCGTGCGGCCGAGGCCTTTCTGGACCAGCCCAACTATCTGCACATCGACCAACGCCCAGTCGTGTTTCTGTACCTAACGCGAATCTTTGCGGGAGATGTGGCCGGCGCGCTGGCCGATGCCCGAGCCGCCATCCAGCATACCGTGGGCCGCGAGCCTTATTTCGTGGGAGACGAGGTGTACTGGCACCAACCTTCCCCAGAGCGGCTGGCGCTCTTCGACGCGGTCACCGCCTACAACATGCATGCCTCCGTGCCGGACATTGCCGAGCGCTTTGCCGAAAAGGTGGCCGCACAGTATGACCGCTGGTCCCGTGCCGCGCAGCGTGCGGGCGTGGCTTTCGTCCCTGGGGTGCTGCCCGGTTTCGACGACCGAGCCGTGCGCCCTCGGGCCGGGCATCCGCCCATTCCCCGCAGTGTGGAGCTGTTCCAAGAGCAGCTTGCGGCGGCACAGCGCCTGGCAGGGGGGCAACCGCGCATGGTGATGATCACCTCCTGGAACGAGTGGCATGAGGACACCTCCATCGAGCCTGCCAGAGAGTATGGCTTCGAGTACCTGGAGGGATTGCGCGCCTGGCGCCGCCGCTGGCAGGCGTCTCAGGAGTAGATCACGTAGCGCCTCAGAAATGCCTCCACCGCTCGGTAGTAATGTTCGATGGTCTCTCGCTTGCGCCAGCCGTGTCCCTCTCCCTGGTACACGTGGTACTCATGGGGCGTACCGCTGCGCCGCAGGGCCTCCACAATCGCGTCCGACTGGTTTCGCGGCACCACGCGATCGATATCTCCCTGAAATACCGCCAACGGCCTTCGGATCCGCATGGCATGATACACGGGTGATCGCTCACGATACGTCGCTGCCGCCTCGGGTAAGGGTCCGATCAGCGAGTCAGTATAGCGGCTCTCGAATTTGTGCGTGTCTGCCGCCAGGGCGAACTGGTTAGCCACCCCGTACAGCGAGATGCCTGCCGTAAACGCCTCGGGATGCTGCGTCAGCGTTTGCAAGACGGTAAAGCCGCCCGCGCTGCCGCCCAAGATCACTGTCCGCTCTCGGTCGATTGCGCCCTCCGCGGCCAGATACTCCACGCCGCTGAGGCAGTCCTCCACATCGCACACACCCCAGTTGCCGCGCAACCGCAGCATGTAGTCCCGTCCGTAGCCCGTGCTGCCTCGATAGTTCACAAACAGCACCGCGTAGCCGCGCGTGGCAAAGAATTGCGCCTCGGGCCGCCAGCCCGCGCGCACCTGAGAAGTGGGACCGCCATGCACGATGACAATCAGCGGCGGCCTGCCGGGACTCTCGAACTGGTTGCTGTGCGGCGCGTAGTAGAGACCGTGGGCCTGCTCGCCGGCCGAGGGCCATGTGACAGGCTCTGCCGTGGCCAGCACGTCTGATGGCAGCGTTTCTCCGTTCGTCCGCGCTAGCACCTGCGTGTCCTGGGACTCCAGGTCGTAGACCACCAGCCGCGTGGGGATGCGCGGGCTGCCTGCCAGCAAGGCAACCTTGGCAAGGTGGGGATGAGAAACGGGGTAGTTCACATCGGTATAATCGGCGAGCGTGGCGATGGTTTGGCGCGTGCCCGTGTCGATGTCGATTTGTTCGAGACGCACGAAGCCCTGCTCATTGGCGGCAGCGGCAAGGCGGCGCCCATCGGCACAGATGCAGTATGTGCGCTGTCCTTGCAGCCAGGCGGGCGTGGCATATTCGACGCCTTCGGGCGTAAGCCAGCGGCGCTGGTGGCCGGCGAGATCGAGGCAGGCCAGCCGGCCCCAGCCGGTTTCATCGGAGACAAACAGCAGGCGGCGGCCATCGGGTGTAAATTCGGGCTGAAACACCGAGACCTCTGGCCCCCCGGCCACCACGCGCTGCTGGAGCAGGCGCGGCGTACCGTGCGCTGGGTACTCGACTTCTGCCAGATACAGCAGCGTGCCGTCCCAGGGCATGTTGGGGTGGTCCCAGGCGATATAGGCCAGCCGCCGTCCGTCCGGGCTCCAGCAAGGCTGCATGTAGAAATCGTGTCCCTGTGCAAGGATCTGAGGCCAGCCACCACCTGTGCTATCCACCACGGCCAGCCGGTCGTCCTTGCCGTCGTGATGCACGTAGACCAGCCAGCGGTCATCAGGCGAGACGCAGGGAGAAGCCGCCTGTCCGAAGCGGGGGGTCACGGGCCTGGCAAGCCCGCCGGCCAGCGGTTGGCGGAACAGCCGCCCGTCTTTGTGGACGACGAAATACGCCTGTCCGCCGTGCACGGTGAAATCGCCGCCGCCATAGCCCACCTCCGCACGCACGCTCAGGTCGCTGGTGAGGTCGCGCGGCGCAACCTCGCCCATCCGCCAGGATACCAGTACACCTCGGTCGGACCGGCCTTCGAGCCAGACTAGGGTAGTACCGTCGCTGTCCCATTGCGGGGGGCCCAGCCGCCGCTCCTCTGCCAGGCTGGCAGGCGTGATCATGCTGTCCCAGAGGCCGTAGGGTCGAGTCGCTTTCATGTTCTGCTCTTGGCGGGCTGTCTTACACCTGCGCTGATGATATTTTCAGGAAAACCGTCTTGCAGTCGCACGTCCATGGATCGAGCGGCTGCTTTACCGCAAAAAGCGGCCGCCGTTGATGTCGAGGATCGCTCCGGTGATAAAGCCGGCCGCATCGCTCGCCAGAAATGCCACCGCCTCGGCAACCTCTTCGGCACAGCCGTTGCGTCCCAGCGGCGTCTCGCTGCGGTACTCGGCCATCCGCTGCGGCGTGCTGAAGACCTCATGATGGCGGGTTTCGATCACGCCGGGCATCACCGCGTTGACTCGCACCTGCGGAGCCAGCTCGCGCGCCAGCGTACGCGTGAGGACCTGCAAGGCTCCCTTGGCCGCGGCATAGGGTCCCGCCCCGCCTGCACCGCCGGTCTGCACGGAGAGCGAAAGATTGTTCACAATCGCACCGCGCCCGCTGGCACGCAGGTACGGAATGGCACGCCGCGTGACAAGAAAGGCACTGGTCACATTTACCGCCAGCGCTTGCTGCCACAAATCCAGGCTGCACTGCTCAATGCTCGTGCGCGCCAGCGGAGAACCGGCGTTGTTGACCAGGATGTCCAGCCGCCCCCATGCCTCGACCAATCTGTCCACCACTCGATGGGCCTCGGCCTCGCTCGTCAGGTCCGCGGGCAAGAGCAGCGCTTCTGTGCCACATTGACGCAATGCCTCGAGCACTTCCGCCGCCCCATCGCTGCTGCGGTGATAGTGGATGCCAACACGCGCCCCCCTGCGGCCCAGGGCCAGCGCCACGGCGCGGCCGATCCCCACACCGGCGCCCGTAACCAACGCCACGCGGCCGGCAAGCAAGTTCGATTCGGACGAAGCAAGATCGGGCACGGTGGACCTCCAATGGCCAGCCTCCCGCCACGCGGGGGCCCGGCCGATTATACCGCCTTGCGCCCCGCAGGCAGCACCCTCTGCCCGGCCAGCGCCAAAGGGGAGCCAGCCGGGCTGCGCACACGGAACAAACGCCAACATGTGCCCGCACCCAGCACCTTTCGGAGCCACCCATCCGGTGCCGCCACACATACCAGCCTCACGGCTCGAGGCGCCGCTCGTTGCGGCAGGGCGGAGATAGGGCTACAATCGGCCTGTCGCCTCCACGACACGTCGAGCCCTACTTGACGAGCTGGCCTACGCCTTGACCCCCTGGAGCAGAGTGGAGCTTGAAGTGAACGCCTCCCCGCGCCCCATAACGGCGCGCCCTTGCTACGCCACCCTCCTCCCTCTGCCCCGCTACTACGTGCTCCTTCTGTACTGTCTACCGCATTGACTTTCTTCTGCTTTGCTTTCTAGCGTCTCCCTCATGCCTAGTGCACGCAACCTGGTAGTCGCCCAGAGCGGCGGCCCAAGCCCGGTCATCAACAACACGCTCCGCGGCATTGTCGAGGCGGCCCGAGACGTGCAGGCCATCGGTACGGTGTACGGCGCTCGCCACGGCATCGAGGGCGTGCTCAAGGAAGAACTGCTGGACCTTTCAGCCCAGCCTGCCGAGGAAATCTCGCTGTTGCGGACCACGCCCGCGGCAGGCTCCATCGGCACCTGCCGCTACAAGCTCCGGCCGCAGCAGCAAGAAGACTTCGACCGCGTGATCGAGGTCTTCAAGGCCCACCAGGTGGGCTACTTCATGTACATCGGCGGCAACGACTCCATGGACACGGCGCACAAGGTTGCCGCGCTGGCACACGAACGCGGCTTGGACCTGGTGGCAGTGGGCGTGCCCAAGACCATCGACAACGACGTGGGAGATAGTGCCTTCCGCCTCATCGACCACACGCCGGGGTATGGGTCGGTGGCACGCTACTGGATGCATGCCGTGCAGAATGCGAATGAGGAGAATGCGGGGTCTTGCCCGGCGGATCCAGTGCTGGTCATGCAGGCCATGGGGCGGAAGATTGGTTTCATTCCCGCGGCGGCGCGGCTGGCGGATCCGCAGCGAGAGATGCCGCTGTTGATCTACCTGGCCGAACGGGCCTGGAGTCTGGAAGAGCTGGCGGACCATGTGAACGATATGCTCCGCCGCCGGGGCCGTGCCCTGGTGGTGATCAGTGAGGGCTTTGCTGTAGGCTCGCTGGGCGAGGTGCGCGACTCATTTGGCCACGTGGCCTTTAGCTCCAGCCACACCACCGTAGCGCAGGTGGTGGTGAACTACCTGAACGAGGTGGGCCTGGCCGTAAAGGGGGTAGCCCGGGGCAACGTGGCGGGCACGGACCAGCGGCATTCGATGGCCTACGCCTCCCCCGTGGACCTGGAAGAGGCGTATCGCGTGGGCCAGCAGGCCGTGGAGCTGGCAGCTCGCGGCGAGAGCGGCTACATGGCCACCATTCTGCGTGAGCCGGGGCCGATCTACCGCGTACGCTACGACCGCGTGCCGCTGGCCGAGGTGGCCAATAGCGAGCGGACCTTTCCCGCCTCCTGGATTGGCCCCAGCGGCACCGACGTCACGGATGACTTCGTCCGCTACGCCCGCCCCTTGATCGGGGACGATATGATCCACCTTCCCCTCATCGACGGCCGGCAGCGGCTGGCTCGCCTGCGGCCGATCTACGCCGCACAGAAACTCGGCCGGTACGTACCGCAGGCCGACCGCCGCTAGCCCCTTTATCACGCCGGAAGCACTGCTGCATGCTCGACTTAACGCCGCGCCATTCGCTGTTTGTGGGCATCGATTCCGACGGCTGCGCCTTCGACACCATGGAGGTGAAGCACAAGGAGTGCTTCATCCCCAACACGATCAACAGCTACAACCTGCAGGGCGTGAGCAAGTATGCGCGCGAGGTGGCGGAGTTCGTCAACCTCTATTCCAAGAGCCGCGGCATCAATCGCTTTCCAGCCCTGATTGAGACGCTGGAGCGGCTGGGGCGTCGGCCGGAGGTGCGGGCTCGTGGCGT
Source organism: Pirellulales bacterium (assembly GCA_023511675.1). GTDB lineage: Bacteria > Planctomycetota > Planctomycetia > Pirellulales > JAIMBC01 > JAIMBC01. Next base: position 21,416 of record JAIMBC010000007.1, on the reverse strand, counting down.
GCAGGTGCGCGTGCCGCCGGGACTGGCGGCCTGGGTCCGGCGGGAGACCAAGCTGGCCAATCCCGCCCTCCAGCGGGAGGTGGAGGCCACCGGCGACCCCGACCTGGCCCAGGCGCTGGCGTGGTCTGTGGCCGTGAACGAGGCTGTGGCCCGCATCGTGCGGGGCGTGCCCCCTTTCCCGTTTGTGCGAGAGAGTCTGATGCGGCTGGCCGAGTGTGCCGATCTGGTGGTGGTCTCCGCCACGCCCAGCGAGGCCTTGCGCCGCGAGTGGGAGGAACACAACCTGGCAGGATATGTGCGTTTGATCTGCGGGCAGGAGGTAGGCACCAAGAAGGAATGTCTGGCGGCAGCCCGGCAGTACGGCCCCGGCAAGGCCCTGATGATTGGCGACGCGCCGGGGGACCAGCAGGCCGCCGCGGCCGCCGGCTGCCTGTTTTTCCCGATCATCCCCGGTGCGGAAGAACAAAGCTGGCAGCGGTTCTTCGAGGAGGGCATCGAGCGCTTCCTCGCCGGTACCTTCACCGAAGCGTACCAGCGGGAACTAGCCGCCGAATTCGACCGCGCCCTGCCCGACACCCCCCCCTGGGAGCGCTAACGTCCGCCGCAAGCCTGTCCCAGCCTAAATGGCCTCCTCGCGTTGCCGGGCAGGAGCCGGGAACGTGATAGGGGGCGGTCCTAGCTCCCGCCTGGGAAGGGCGGCCTGGCGAGTCGCCGGACAAGGCGATGCCAGCCATCGGTGTGGCGGCAGTCGGATGCTGCGGGCGGGCACGTGCACGGTAGCGCCGTGATCAGGGCCAATGCCGCTTGCCGCAGGCGTTGAGAGCGCCACGGGATGCGCTGCGGCGGTTCGGCTGCGGTGTGGCGCCGATGGTGCTGGCCGCAAGCGGCGAGCGTCCCAGAGCAGCAGCGGGCACTTGCCAGTCAGCCCGGCTTGCCGATACTAGAGGCGAACCCCGTTTTGGAGCCCCCACGATTCCCATGACCCCCACGTGCGATATCGGCATCTACGGCCTGGCCGTGATGGGCGAGAACCTGGCGCTCAACATCGAGAGCCGCGGCTACCAGGTCGCCGTGTTCAACCGCACCACCAGCGTGGTCGATGCGTTTGTGCAGGGCCGCGCTGCGGGCAAACGCATCGTCGGCTGCCACACGGTAGAAGAGCTGGTCTGTGCGCTGCGGCCGCCGCGCAAGGTGATGTTGATGATCAAGGCAGGCCCGGCGGTGGATGCGGTGATCGAGCAGCTCTTGCCGCTGCTTGCGCCGGGCGATGTGATCATCGATGGGGGCAACACGCACTTTGCCGATACGGAGCGGCGCACCGCCTACGTAGAGGGCCGCGGGCTGCTGTACGTGGGCACGGGGGTCTCTGGCGGCGAGGAGGGAGCGCTCAAGGGGCCCAGCCTCATGCCCGGCGGCAGCCCCGCTGCCTGGCCGATCATCCGGCCCATCTTCCAGGCCATTGCCGCCAAGGTCGGCCCGCAGGGCGACATCCCCTGTTGCGAGTGGGTCGGGCCCCGCGGCGCCGGCCATTATGTCAAGATGGTGCACAACGGCATCGAATATGGCGACATGCAGCTCATCTGCGAGGCCTACTGGCTGCTCAAACATGCGCTGGGCCTCTCCAACAACGAGTTGTACGAGGTGTTCGCACAGTGGAATCGCGGCGAGTTGAACAGCTACCTCATCGAGATCACGCGAGACATCTTTAGCGTCCGCGACCCCGAGACGGGTGCAGACCTGATCGACCTGATCCTGGACCGAGCCGGCGCCAAGGGAACGGGCAAGTGGATGAGCCAGCTTGCGCTCGATCTGGGCGTGCCCAGCACGTTGGTCACCGAGGCGGTATATGCCCGCTGCCTCTCGGCACTCAAGGAGGCACGCCTGCGGGCCAGCCAGCTTCTCTCCGGCCCTGCCGGCCGATACGAGGGGCCGCGCGAGACCTTCATCGACCAGGTACGGCAGGCCCTCTACGCCTCGAAGATCGCCAGCTATGCACAGGGCTTTGTGCAGCTTCGGGCCGCGGCCGCGGAGCACCAATGGCCGCTGGATTACGGCCAGATCGCCCTGTTGTGGCGCGGCGGGTGCATCATCCGCGCCCGCTTTCTGGAGCACATCAAGGCGGCCTTCGCCGAGAATCCCGAGCTGGAGAACCTGCTGCTGGCACCTTATTTCCGCAAGGCGGTCGAGGCGGCACAGCCTGCCTGGCGGCACGTGCTGTGCACGGCCATTGAGCTGGGACTGCCGGTGCCCGCCTTCACCACGGCGCTCACCTATTACGACGGCTACCGCTCCGCCCGCTTGCCGGCCAACCTGCTGCAAGCGCAGCGAGATTATTTTGGTGCGCACACGTACGAGCGCGTCGATCGGCCCGGTACGTTCCACACAGACTGGCTGCGGCTGAGGAGGCCGCCTGAGAATTGACGGGCGGCGAGGTACACCATGGCCAATGCATACCTTGAAGAGCTGTTCGGACTATCTGGGCGCGTGGGCGTGGTGATCGGCGGCACCGGCACGCTGGGCGGGGCGCTGGCGCTGGGCCTGGCCCGGGCGGGTGCCACGGTCGTGGCGGCCGGTCGGGATGCCGAGCGCGGCAGGCGATGCGTGGAACAGATCGCGGCGGCCGGCGGCGAGGGGGCGTTTCTTCCGGTGGACGTCACCAGTCGGGAGTCGATTGCCGCCCTGCTGGAAGCGGTGCTGGCAAGGTACGGCCGTGTGGACATGCTGATCAACGGCGCGGGCGTGAACGCCGCCAGCTCCTACTTCGAGGTCCGCGACGAGGAGTGGGACCGCGTGATGACCTCAAACCTCAAGGCCGTTCACTGGGGCTGCCAGATCTTTGGGCAGCACATGGCCGGCGTGCCCGAGCGCGGCTCGATCCTGAACATCGCCAGCGTGACGGCCCACCTGCCGCTTTCCAAGGTGTTCGCCTATTCGGCCTCCAAGGCCGCCGTGGTGAACCTCACGCAGAATGTGGCCCGCGAACTGGCCCCCCTAGGCGTACGCGTCAACGCGTTGTGCCCGGGCTTCTTTCCCGCCGAACAGAACCGCCGCATCCTGGACGCCGAACGTACGGCACGCGTCATGGCCCAGACGCCCATGGCTCGCTTCGGCGAGCCCGAAGAGCTGGTGGGGGCCGCGCTGCTGCTGCTCTCGCCCCGGGCAGGCAGCTTCATCACGGGGGCGGCCGTGTATGTCGATGGCGGCTTTACCGCCATGAAATTCTGATGGCCCACACGATCGTCATCTTTGGGGCCTCGGGTGATTTGACCAGCCGCAAGCTGATTCCGGCCTTGTATCAACTGCATTGCAAGGGGCGGCTGCCGGGGGCGACGCGCATCGTAGGTTCTGCCCGCACGGCCTTCTCGGACGACCCCTGGCGTGCCAAGCTGGCGCAAGATACGGCCCGTGCAGCAGGCGAACTCGATGCGCAGCGCTGGAGCGCGTTTGCCAGCCAGCTCTATTACCGGCGGGGAGATGCGGGACGCGCCGCGGACATGGCCGAGCTGGCAGCCTACCTCGACGCACTGGACGGCGGGACAGCCACGCGCGTCTACTACCTAGCCACGTTGCCGCAGCTCTATGCCCAGGTGGTCGCGCAGCTCGGTGCGTCGGGAATGGCCCGCGGCCAGGGAGAGCGGCGCGTGGTGATCGAAAAGCCCTTCGGCTCCGATCTTGCCAGTGCCCGCGCACTCAATGCCGCGGTGCACGAGGTGTTCGACGAGCGTCAGGTGTTCCGCATCGACCACTATCTGGGCAAGGAGACGGTGCAGAACATTTTGGTGTTTCGGTTTGCCAATGCCATTTTCGAGCCGTTGTGGAACCGCAATTATATTGACCATGTGCAGATCACGGCAGCGGAAGAGGTGCTGGTAGGCAGCCGGGCCGGGTTTTACGAGCAAGCGGGCGTGTTGCGAGACATGTTCCAAAACCATCTGTTGCAGTTGCTCACCTTTACCGCCATGGAGGCGCCGGCTCGATTCGAAGCCGATCTGGTACGTAATGAGAAGGTGAAGGTGCTGCAAGCGATTCGCCCGCTCAGGGGGGAGGAAGCGGCACGCCACTCGGTGCGCGGCCAGTACGAGGGCTACCGCGGCGAACCGGGCGTGTCTGCCGACAGTCAGGTGGCCACCTTTGCAGCGCTCAAGCTGTATGTGGATAACTGGCGCTGGCAGGGCGTGCCCTTCTATGTGCGCAGCGGTAAGGCCATGGACTGCCGCACGACGCAGATTGTGATTCAGTTCTGCGATGTGCCTCACCATCTCTTTCCTCTGCCGCCCGGCAGGCGGCTGGAGGCCAACCGGCTGGTGATCCACATCCAGCCGGCGGAAGGGATTCAGTTACACTTTCATACGAAGGTGCCGGACGCGGGCATGCAGATCCGTCTCACACACCTGGACTTCCGCTTCGACGATCGCTTTGGGACTGGATTGCCCGACGCTTACGAGCGATTGCTGCTGGACGTTCTGACCGGCGACGCCAGCTTGTTTGCGCGGAGCGACGAGGTGGAGCTGGCCTGGGGGATTATCGATCCCATCCTCGCGGCCTGGGACGCGGGCCAGCCGCCACTGCACATTTACCCGCGCGGGAGCTGGGGGCCGCAGGCCAGCCGAGACTGGATCGAGGCCGACGGCCGCGCGTGGCTCGATGTTTGTCCCGTGCTGCGCAGCGCCCCGTCAGCACCGTAGGCGGCGGTAGGTGCGGCTCACGATCCGACGGAGCGGTTCGATCCGGCCGATCCGTCTGAACGGACTGGCCGCTCCGCATGGCGAAGTTCAGGGCAGGTCGATATCTTTCAGCTCTGTGGGGTCGTCGAACAGCCGCCATTTATCGTGCGGCACATTGGCGAAGGCCTGCTGGTAGCGCGGGCTATCTGCCTGCTCGTCATCCACGCGGCGGATGAGAATCCAGCGTATCTGGTCGGGAAAATCGCGTGCTAGCGCGGCATATACTTCGGGGTCTTTTTCACCCGAGTCCCCTACCAGCACGAACTGCCGCCGGGGATAGCGCTGGAGCAGCTCGCGCAGGATGGGCGGCTTGTACTCCAAGGGAGATGCCAGCAGGTCGGCCAGCGTGCTGTCCTTGAGGCGCACGCTTTTCATGTGGAACGAGCCTGGGGGAAACCGCTTGCGTTTTCGAAATGCCTCCAGCTCGGGATAAAGCTGCCAGGGACTAGCCGAGACGTAGTGGAATACAGCCCCCGATGCAGCCCAGCGTGCATACAGTGACGCCATGCCCGGCACGGGACGAAACTCTTCCAGAAACGTGTTGCGCACCAGTGTACGCTTGTCCGTAACCTCGGAGATCTTGATCGTGTCATCAATGTCGCTGATGACAGAAACACCCTCGGGCGGGATGAGTTGCACGCTGCCGCGGAACGAGCGGTGGTCGTCCTTGTCGGTAAGCAGGACGTACTCCAGCCACGCTCCCGGCTCGGCGCCTTGAGACATGGCCTGCCTGGCCGGCAGGCGCACCTGGCCTTCGAAGTGCCCATTGGCCTGCGAGGGCTTCAGCTCATGCGCGGCGCCTGCGATCTGGACGGCCAGCCGCTTGCCCCGCTCATTATCTACCAGAAACAGCCGCAGCCGGCGCTTAAGACGAGGAGACTCGGCCGCCTGCTCGTCGATGCCCGCGGCCTGAACAATGGCCTGGACCAAGGCGTTGCGCAGCGTCGAATCCTCTTCGGGCTCATAGATCCAGCCGTGGATGGGGAGTACCCACTCGTCAGCATCGGCATCCAGCCAGCCGCTGGTGCGGAAGAAGAGTACGGTCTCGTCGTCCTTCACCTGAGACAACCCGCGTGCGGGCCAGAACCACATGGTGCACACCGTGTAAACGATGAGAAGCTGGGGTTTGCGTGCAGACGCGAGAAGAGACATTTGTGTGAGCCATCTGATCAACGCTAACCTCCTCACTACGAGCGGGCGTACGGCGCGTGGTGCGTAGCAATGTGGCTGGCAGCCGGGCGAGGCAGCCGCCGCCGCGCGTCAGGTTTGCGATGCCACGGCCGCACTTTTAACATGGCGGCCGCGGCGCCTGGAAGCGAACAGCCAGAAGGGATGCGAAGTAGCAGCCGCGTGCGATTCACAGTTCGCCCCGTCTCAGCCGCCGGTACATATCGAGGGCCTCCAGCACGATGCGTACGGCCTCGGCTGGTCCCATGAAATCTTCCACGACTACTTGCTTGTTTTCCAGCACCTTGTAGTCCTGGAAGAAGCGTTTCAGCTCGCGCAGGGTGTGTTCGGGGAGCTGGGCCGGGTCATTGTAGCCGGCCACGGCCGGATCCTGGGTGCTGACGGCCACGATCTTGTCGTCAATCCCCTTGTCATCCCGCATGCGGAACACGCCGATGGCATGTGCCTCGACGACCGTGAGCGGATGCACCGGCTCCTGGCCGAGCACGAGGGCATCGAGCGGATCTCCATCATCGCAGAAGGTGCGGGGGATGAAGCCGTAGTTGGCGGGGTAGTGCACGGCGCTGTACAGCACGCGATCGAGCTTGAGAAAGCCCGTCTCTTTGTCCAGCTCGTACTTGTTCTTGCTGCCCTTGGGTACTTCGATGACCACCGGAAAGGCGGTCTCTACCAGTTCATCGTCGATATAAATATCGTGCCAGGCGTGCATGGCTAGTACCGGCGCGGATGCATGTGCCCCTGCACCCGCAGGGGCAGGCCCTGGATGCGCAAGAATCCCTCGGCGTCGCTCTGATTGTAGGCTCCTCCCCCCTCCATGGTGGCCAGGCCTTCGTCATACAGGCTGACGGGACTGGCTCGTCCGGCAACAAGCATGTTGCCCTTGTAGAGTTTCAAGGTCGCCTCGCCCGTCACATGGCGCTGCGCCTCGCGCACAAAGGCCATGAGGGCATCCATCTTGGGAGAGTACCAGAAGCCATAGTACACCAGCTCAGCCACTTCGGGCGCGAGGCGATCGCGCAGGTGCATCAGGTCGCGGTCCAAGGTGATCTGTTCTACAAGGCGGTGGGCCTCGTACAGCAGGGTCATGCCAGGGGCCTCGTACACGCCGCGGCTCTTCATGCCCACGAAGCGGCCTTCGACCATGTCCACCCGCCCCACCCCGTGACGTCCTCCGATGCGGTTCAGCGTATCGACCAGCTCCCAGGCGCTGCGCCGCTGGCCGTTGACCGCGACCGGCACGCCCGACTCGAAGGCGATGGTCACCATCTCAGGCTCGTCGGGAGCCTGCTGCGGCGAGACGGTCATGCCGAACTCGACCAGCTCCAGGCCGTTGACGGTCAGATCTTCCAGCCTGCCGGCCTCGTAGCTGATGTGCAGGCAGTTCTCGTCCGAGCTATAGGGCTTGGCGGCGGTGGCCTTGACGGGAATGTTGCGCTGGTGGCAAAACTCGATCATCTCAGCCCGGCCGGGAAAGCGGCTGCGAAACCGCTCGTCTCTCCAGGGGGCCAGCACCGCAAGCTCAGGCGCCAGGGCATTGGCTGCAAGCTGAAAGCGGCACTGGTCGTTTCCCTTGCCCGTCGCTCCGTGCGCGAAGGCGTCTGCTCCCACCTCGCGCGCGACCTGCAAGCAGGTCTTGGCGATGAGCGGACGCGCGATGGCTGTCCCCAGCAGGTACACCCCTTCGTACTTGGCTTGCCAGGCCAGCACAGGAAACGCGAAATCTCTGCACAGCTCGTTGCGCACGTCAACGATGCGGGCCGTGGCCGCGCCGCAGCGGCGCGCCTTGGCCAGGATCGCCTCTCGATCTTCACAGGGCTGGCCCAGATCCACGTACACGGCATGGACCTCGTACCCCTGCTCCTGGAGCCAGCCGAGGATCACGCTCGTATCGAGACCACCAGAATACGCAAGCACACAGCGCGGCATGGTAAAGGCTACAGCACCAATGACTGATCACGCCCCACGGCACCAATCATAACCCCCCGTTGCGAACGGCGAAAGCCAGCAGCGGCACCCGGCGTTCCACCCCTGGGGCCCGTGTGCATGGCCCGATCTGGGCGGCATGCGCTGGCGGCATGCGTCGTCCATTTCGGTCCCGCCCGGCGGTGTACCACGACCGCTTGCCGCGGGATGGCAGGGCGATCCCCGCCTACGTGGCCAGCTCGGCCAGCTCTACACTGCGGCGCTCGCGGATGCTAAGGGCCACTGCCTCGGTAAAGGCCATGTAGCGCACGCCGGTGGCAAAATCCGTATGTTGTACGGTGGCCTGGCCGCGGATCGCCGCCACGAACTCCTCCTCGACATGCCAGCCGTATTCGAGTTCCGGCGGCACCGGAATCTCTTTCAGTTCGCTCTGCCCTGCGGTCAGCCCCAGCAGCCGCTCTGGCTCGCCGAGCAGGCATTTGAGCGTGCCGCGGCTGCCGTACAGGTGGATCTGAAAGCCCGGCCCGCCGCGGGCCACCCCGCTGGCGTGATACAGCCCGGCCGCCTCCCCTGGAAATGCCGCCAGCACGTGCACAGAGTCCGGCGTCTCCACAGGACCCATCACGCCCCGCTCCGGATCGTACCGGCTGGAGGTAAACACCCGGCCCTGCGCCATGACCCGCAAGGGATCCGGCAGCCAGCGGATAAGCGTCTCATGCAGGATGCCCAGCGCCAGCATGTTCACTCCCGAGTACTCCGCCTGCTGCCGCCAGTGCAGCGGAGCGCTGGCATCGGCAAACTGCTCGCTGGTACACAGCACCACCACCTCACGCAGCTCACCCAGGTAGCCTTCAGCCAGCAGCCGCTCCACCGCCCATCGCAGCCGCAGGCCGAAGGGGCTTGGCACAAGCTGGGCCACCAGCTCTGGCCGTGCCCGGCTGGCGCGAAGCATGGCCTGGGCCTCTGCCAGGTTGCGGGCCATGCGGGCCTCGCAGAGCACGTGCTTGCCGCGTTCCAGTGCGGCAATGGTCACATCGTGGTGCAGGTAGGGCCAGGTGCCAATCACCACGGCATCGAGGTCCGAGTCGGCAACCAGCTCTTGCCAACTCTGGTAGGTACGGGGAATGCCGAACTCCGCCGCACACGCCTGAGTGGAGTCGGGCCGCCGGTTCACCACCCCCAGAATCTCCACCGCCTGGCAAGCACGCAGCCCGGGTACGTGCCGCAGCCGCGTATTGGCACCCAGTCCCACGATCCCCACACGTAGTGGCGTCTGCGTCATGATCGGCACCTGATTGAGGCTGTTCACCCGTCCGCAGCGCGGCATTGTATGCTGTGGGCGGCGCGGCCGCATCCGCAGGCGGATGCGGCCAGAGATTCACAGCCCCGCCGAAGCGCCTGTTCTGGAGCCGGCGTGGCCCCTTTTCCGCCGCTCACGTCGGCCATCCCTTGGTGCCGTTCATTCCCAGGCCTTGGCTGCCCTGCCAGGCGCTCTTGCCTCGGCCGCCACAGCAAGCCATGTTAGGGCCTGTGCGCAAGGTCACGTCGGCTTCAGAGATCCAAGCTCATGATGCGGTGCTTTTGGCTGTGTGTCTCTGCGGCGGTTCTGGCGGCCCGGGTGATCTGGGCAGCACCGCCGCCGGCACTCGACTTCGAGGTGCTGTTGCCTGTCGAGGCGGCGGCGGAGGCGGGAATCGAGGCCTCGGTTTCGGGCCGTTTGTACGTGTTCTTGTCTCGGCAGGCCCGCCGTGAGCCGCGGTTCGGACCCGATTGGTTTGCACCCGAGCCCTTCTTCGGCATGGACGTGCGCGACTGGCAGCCCGGCACCACGCGCACGCTCGGGCCGGAGGCCGACGGCTTTCCCGCCCCGCTGCACCAACTTCCGGCGGGCGAATACTACGTACAGGCCATTCTGGACCACGATTTTTATAACCAGCATCACGCCCGCGGCGTGAACAACCTCTACTCCGAGGTGCGCCATTGCATGCTGGACCCGCAGTCTCCGCAGAGCGTCGCACTGGTAGTTGACAGGCGGGTGCGGGCCGAGCCGTTTCCCGAGAACGAGCATGTGAAAGAGGTCGTGCTGCGCAGCGAGTTGCTGTCACAATTCCACGGCCGAGAAGTCGTGGAGCGTGCGGCGGTGGTGCTGCCCTCCAGTTACTGGCAGCGGCCAGAGGCACGCTACCCGGTGGTCTACCTGATCCCCGGGTTCGGGGGGTCGCATCGGGACGCGCTGGTGTACGCGCGTGGGGCGCCGCCGGCGGGCGAGGGAGAGGTGGAGTTCATCCGGGTGATGCTGAGCGGGCAGTGCAAGTGGGGCCACCATGTGTATGCAGACAGCGCCACGAACGGGCCGCGCGGGCGGGCCCTGATCGAGGAGCTGATTCCGTACATTGACCGGACGTACCGAACGGTGGCCCAGCCTACGGCACGGTTTGTCTCTGGCCACAGTTCTGGGGGCTGGTCGAGCCTGTGGCTGCAAGTCACGTATCCGGATACCTTTGGCGGGGTATGGAGCACCTCGCCGGACCCGGTCGATTTTCGCGACTACCAGCAGGTCGATCTGTATGCCAATCCGCCGTTGAGCCTGTACTACGACGAGCAGGGGGGCCGTCGGCCGATTGCTCGTCGGGGTACGCAGCCCGTGCTCTGGTATGATGCCTTCGGCAAGATGGACGATGTGCTGGGGCGCGGCGGCCAGCTCCGCTCGTTCGAGGCGGTCTTCAGCCCACTGGACGATCAGGGCCTGCCGCGCAAGCTATGGGACCGCCAGACCGGACGCATCGATCCCGAGGTAGCACGTGCCTGGCAGGCGTACGATCTTCGCCTGGTGATCGAGCGCAACTGGCAGACGCTGGGCCCCAAGCTGGCCGGCAAGTTGCACATTGTCACCGGCTCGCTGGATACGTTCTACCTCGAGGGGGCCGTGATCAAGCTGTCCGAGAGCCTGCGTGCCCTGGGGAGCGACGCACAGATCGAGATTGTGCCCGACAAGGACCACGGCTCGGTGCTTACGCCCGAACTCGTGCGCCGCATGCGGCGCGAGATGTCTCAGGCCTACCTGAAGCATCACGCCCCGTGACGGTGCGGCTTGCGCGTCAAGAAGTACACGCCATGCGGCTCCACCGCACGCGGCTCGACTGCATCGGCCACGCCGGTTGACCATACACGCCGTGCGGCTGCGTTCGTGGTAGGGGCTGGAGCTGCCGCGGCCGCCCGACCAGTAGGGGCCACATTGTGCGGGCTTGTGCCGCTCGGATTGCGGCCTGGCTGGCCGATCCGCCGACGGAGGGCGGACTCACATCATGGCGGAGGCCGTGGCAGCTAGCTCGGCTGGGAGGCGGAGTGCAAGCTAGCAACGGTGGCTGGGGCCGTTCCCGCCAGCTCTGGCATACTGCCTGGGAGAGGAGAGGCGGCATCCTTACCAAGAGGCGCTGCTCTGGCCGCAGTGGGAGTCTGCTGCGGGCCATCCTGGTGTGTGGTATCCGCCTCCGCGGGGGGCAGCAGCGAGGCGATCAGCCTCAGCAGCTCTTCGCGCTGCACGGGTTTGGCGGCAAACGCGGTGCAACCGGCTTCCAGGCACTTGCGGCGGTCTTCGTCGAGGGCGTGGGCTGTGAGGGCGATGATGGGCTGTTCGAAACCGCGCCGGCGCAAGAAGCGTGTCGCCTCACAGCCATCGAGCAGCGGCATTTGCACGTCCATCAGCACGGCGTCGTAGTGGCGGGGTCGATCGTACCAGCGGCGGCCCCAGCCCTCCTGCGTGGAAAGCGCCATCTCCACCACCTGACGACCGTTTTCTGCGAGGTAGACCTCGGCCCCAGCACGCTTCAAGATGCAGGCCACCAGGCGGCGGTTGTCCGGGGCGTCGTCGGCCACCAGGATGCGGCGGCCCCGGAGCAGCCCGCTGGTACCATCTTCGGCCGCCGGCGGCTGTGGCGCCCCCTGGCCGACGCCCTCTTGCAAGGCCACCAGGGGCACGCCCTCCAGCGAGCCTGCATCGATGGTCAGGGTAAATGTGCTTCCCTGGCCGGGCACGCTCGCCGCACTCAAGTCCCCCCCCAGCAGCCGCGCCAGCCGCCGGCTGATCGCCAGCCCCAGGCCGGTGCCGCCATACGTGCGTGTGGTGGAGGCATCTGCCTGCGAAAAGGGCTGAAACAGGCGCCGCATCTGTTCGGGCTCGATGCCGATGCCCGTGTCGATGACATCGACTTGCAGCCGCCACGGCCCGCCGCTGTTGCGGATCGTGCGGGCCACCACGCGCACCTCGCCCGCCTCTGTGAACTTGATGGCGTTGCCCACCAGGTTCATCAAGATTTGCCGCAATCTGGTGGGATCGGTGGAGATGGCCTCGGGCAAGGGCCCGTCTGAGTCCAACCGCAGGACCAGGCCCTTGGCGGCGGCACGCACGCGCAGCAAGGCGACGACGTCGGAGAGGATCTGGTGCGGGGAGCAGCGCACGCGCTCGATGTCCAGCCGGCCGGCCTCGATCTTGGAGAAATCCAGGATATCGTTGAGGATCTCCAGCAGGTGTTCGCTGTTGCGTTTGATGGTGCGTGCGGCGTCCAGCAGTTCTGGCTGTTCGATGGTGGAGAGCAGCACGTCGCTGTAGCCGAGGATGGCGGTCATGGGCGTGCGGATCTCGTGGCTCATGTGGGCCACGAACTGGCTTTTGGCCTGGCTGGCGGCTGCGGCCGCAGCACGCTGGGCCTCGAGCGCGGATTGGCGTTCCAGCAGCCGGGCCACCTCTTGTTGCAGCAAGGCGTTTTCCCGCGCCATGCTCGGCAGCCGCAGGGCACTGGGCACATACCGCCAGAGGGCCAATGCGGTGGTACAGGCGAGCAGGGCCGTGGCCAGCTTGAGAGCGGCGGCCATGCCGTACAAAGGCAGCCAGAAGCTGATGGCCTGAACCAGATGGCCCATGCCGCACAGCAGTGCCAAGGCTGCCAGCAACCAGTAGATGCGGGGTACCTCCGTGCCGCGCCGGCGCGCCCAGGCCAGCACCAGCATCGCCGGCATGGCCGCAAACGACAGCCAGAGGAGCAGCCCGGTCCCTACCTCCACCCAGGCCAGCAGCGTGGTCCCCTGCGTGCCAGCAGCACTGGGCGGAAAACCGTTGTCAAACAACAGGGCAAGCCAGTCAGACATGGTATGCATGTGCAGCGGAATGCAAGAGGCGGCCGTGGGCAGCCGCGGCGTCTGAAGAACCATAGATTGCCGAGCGGCTCCGCGCCGTGCGAGGCCGGGCTGTAGCGTCCATGCAGGGCGAGCCGGTTATGCGGATCAGGTGTGGCGGGTTATAATCTGGGTCGCCACGAGATCCGCAGCTACCTGGCGCTTGGACTGCGGCATCCACCCCTGTAAATAGGAGCCATGCCATGCAACGCAACTCGCGCCGCACGTTTCTGCAACAAGCCGCCGGCAGCTCGCTGGGGCTAGCAACGGCTGCCTGGGCCGGGGCTGCCGCCGCACGCTCTGCCAACGAACGCATCGTGCTGGCGGTCATGGGGCTGCGAGGCCGGGGTGCGTCCCTGGCGCAAGACTTCGCCGCGCGGCCCGACTGCGAGGTGGCCTACCTCGCCGATTGCGACCTGAACGTGGTCCGCGCTCGCGCCCCAGCCGTGGCTGAAAAGCAGGCACGCCCTCCGCAAATCGTGCAAGACTTCCGCCGCGCGCTCGACGATCCGGCCGTGGATGCGCTGGTGATCGCCACGCCCGATCACTGGCATGCCCTAGCGACCGTGCTGGCCTGTCAGGCAGGTAAACACGTGTACGTGGAAAAGCCTGCCAGCCACACGCCCTGGGAGGGCCGCAAGATGGTGGAGGCAGCGCGGAAGTACAACCGCGTCGTCCAGGTAGGTCTGCAAAACCGTAGCGCGCCCTACAACCACGAGGCCCTGGCGTACATCGCCTCAGGCAAGCTGGGGCGGATCCATCTGTGCCGCGTGTTCAACCAGAAGTTGTGGGCCAATGTGGACGCGGCGCCCGATACCGCCCCACCCGCGGATCTCGACTGGGACATGTGGCTGGGCCCCGCCCCCGAGGCTGCGTATAACGTCAACCACCACAACAGTTGGAACCACTTCTGGCGCTACTCGGGCGGAGACATCATCAACGACGGCGTGCACCAGATGGACCTGGCACGCTGGCTGATCGGCAAGGATTATCCCCGCAGCGTCTGCTGCCACGGGGCCAGGTTCCACTCCGCCGGCGCGCATGAAACGCCGGATACGCAGGTGGCCGTGTTCGAGTTCGACGACCTGATCATGACCTTCGAACTCACGCTCTACACGCCCTACATGATGAAGAGCGACATGGAGCTGCGCAACAGCGACCTGTTCCCCTACTGGCCGCAGAACGGCACGCGCGTCGAGCTGTACGGCAGCGAGGGCTTGATGGTGGCCGGCCGCCACGGAGACGGCTGGCAGGTGTTCGTGCGGCAGAAGCAGAGGCAGCCCGTGATCGTCGCGCAGGGCAACGGCAATTTTCCCGATCCCGAGCACCAGCAGAACTTCTGCGACGCCATCCGCGGCATAGCTCCCCCGACTGCCGATATCGAAGAGGGCCACCGCAGCACCCTGCTCTGCCAGTATGCCAACATCAGCCTCCGCTGCGGCGGCCGCAAGCTGCTGATCGACCCCCAATCCGAAACCACCGACGATGCCCAGGCCAACACGCTGCTCAAGCGAGAGTACCGCTCTCCCTGGGTGATCCCCGAGAACGTGTAAACCGCCATCTCCTGGCCCGCGTGCCGATCCGGCGTGCACCGACTGGCGAGCCCCCGCATGCGGTGTGCCTCGCTCAGCACGCGGTCGGCAGATCTGCTGACGCTGGCATATTGCTTCCGGGGCGTCGGCCCTGCTCTGCCAGCCGCAGCAAGCTGGGGAGCGCTGGTATATCAATGCAGTACCGGGGCGGCCGGGCGTGGCCGATTCGGCTGCGCACGCCGTCTTAACTTGCCGGCGTATGCGGCACCGCAACCAGGCACCTCCACAGCAGCTAACCGTGACCGCCTGGCAAAGGCGGCCTTGCTAGCAAGGAATTCCGTTGCTGACCAAGGTGCTGCCGGATCCGCACCGAGAAGTCGGGGGCGTCGCGATACAACCAGGCGGCCATGTTGATCTTGGCCCGCGCACGCGTCTCCTCGAACGAGGCATCTGTGTCGAGCAGGCCCAGGTCGTAGGCGTAACGGTCGGAGTAGCCGGGCAGCAGGACGGCCAGCCCATAGGGTACCCGGCCGGGTGCCAGCCGATTGACGTGCTGCACAATGTTGGTCGTGCAGTTGTTCGTGAGGGCGTTGTAAAACTCGGGCTGCTCGTACAGCTTGTTCACGCGGGCCAGCACGTCGAGGAACAACTCCCGCGCCTGCTGCGGCGTGGCCCGCGAGCGATAGAGATAGACCTCGGAGAGGCGGTGATTGGTACGCAGCAGCACAAGGTCGCGTTCGTCGCCCAGTACGTACATTAACTCGTATTGCCGCAGCATGCCCTTGATGGGAGAGTAGGTCTCTCCCATCTCCTTGCGGATTTCGACGGAGCAGGCCAGATAGTCTCTGCCCCCAAATCCGAAACTAAGCATCGTGTGCGCAAGCTGCGGCGCCTCCGCGAACGGTACCACAATGAAGTCGACGGTCTCTAACTCCGACAGATCGAACGTGCGGTCGTAATGCTCCACCGTGTAGTCGGTTTCGCTGCGGTACGTGCAATTGCGAATGTTGTGGATAGTGACCCGATTGCCGTCTATTTCAGCATAGGGCAACACGGCCTGATCGGCAGACCAGAGGCGGTCGTTCGATGGGCGCCACACCTTGCAGCCCGCCAACAGCACGAGCAGCAAACAACTTAGCCCTCCTACCAAGCGAACCGTCTGCATGGCGGCAAACATTCGATGTAGGACGTGGTCACAGTGAAGCTCACCGTCACCTCGCAACACGCACCTGCCCATGTCCCGGCTCGGCCGCTGCCTGGGAAAACAAACGCAGGCCGCCAGCTCCCCAAAGCAACATCGCCTTGCCCGCCCACGCGGCACCGCACCGCCTCCCTACTAACGGCTCTGGGAACAGCTCTCCCCCTCCTCCGTCGTGGCAAAACATCCCCAAGGGCCAGGTCCGCATCACGACCCCCTGCCAAACCATGATGCCAGCGTGCAGGGCGCCCGCGCCGTCGCTCGCACCGCGCACCAACGGGAGGCAAGCCGCCGCACGGCCAGACCCACCGAGCAGAGATGTGTACATAGCGGCTGTTGCCTCTCGGTGCAAGATCGAGCTGCCGGAAACCAGGCCCCAGTCCCTGGCATGGCAGGCATGGCTTATCGAATGGCAATGCCTTACACTGTTTCCAGGTTTCGCGGCGGGTACCAGCTCTGCCATCTCTCCTTTCTCTGCCAGATCAGGCACCTTACACTGTTTCCAGGTTTCGCGGCGGGTACCAGCGGCTTGTAAGGAACACATCGTTTATGAACTGGTTGATCGGCGTCTTTGCGTTGCTCCTCGCGGTTTTGTTCATTCTCAAGGGCATTGGCGGCATCCAGAGCAAGAGGATTACGGGAAAGTGGGGAAAGGAGTTTCGGGGAACAACGGCCCAAGTGGTGGGCATATTCTATGTGTGTGCGGGCGCACTGGCAGTGCTGATTGCGTTAGGCCTGTTGCTGGGTGTGTTTGGTAGCTGACCTGACCCCGCGAACAGGTGCTGGGGGTAAAGGGCCTGGCTGCCCGTGGGCACTCTGATGCTGGATGGCACGGATCGACTGCCCCGGGTCTCAGTGCGGTCTTGGCTCCGCCTGCCTCACCGCTGGGAACCAAGCCCAACCAGACTGGGTAGCGGCACAGGGCGATGCCCTCCTACCTCCGCGCGGGGGGCCAAACGGCAGCACGCAGAGCATGGGGAAGCTGCCTGGACGCGGGCCATACGCGGGTGCTCCGCAGCCTGGCAGCGTGTCCTCTACTTGATGCGCTGCTGGCACGCCATCCACTCCGATCGGTTTGGCGCGGTAACGCGCCGGGCGTGCGCACTACCTGCTGAGCCTGTGGCACTGGTACCTCTTGCGGCTAGCATGCGTTGCCCGGCGATGCGTTGAACAATCCAAGACTTGCTCCTCCATTCCGGCTCTTGGCGGCACGGATACCGCCGCATTCTGGGTCGGGACGCTCGTGCGATGGGCCTTGCGTCTTGGGGGCAGGGGAGTCGGCAGCAGCGGTGGCGGCGTCCCGGGTGTTGGGGGGTGTTGGACGTACCACTAGCCTTGCTCTGGGTTGCGCCATCCGGCTAGAATCCGCCGCTTTTCTGGCCCACGGGGGCCGGGCAGTCTCGATTGTGCTAGCAACTACCGGCGGCTGCATGAGTAAGGAACCGCACCCCTTGAGACAAAGCTTGCTGGCCAGGCCGCTCAACGCCGCCACGCGCGTGGTGCTGCGTGTACCCACGCTTACGGTGGTCCTCGCCATCACAGGCGCCCTGGCAAGCGGCTGGTACACGTACCAGCACTTGGGGTACCGCACCAGCCGCCTGGACCTGCTGGACCCCAACAGCGACTACAACCGCTTGTGGATCGAGTACATCGACGAGTTTGGAGAGGACGACGATGCCGTGGTGGTGGTCGAAGGGCCAGACCGGGATCGCGTCGTTCCCGTACTCGACGAAATCTCCCAGGCTCTGGCCCGCGAAGGCCGCTTGTTCCATGCCGTGCTGCACGGCGTCGATCTGAGCAAGATTCGCAGCAAGGGCCTACACTACCTCTCCGTCGAGGAGCTACAGGCCATCGACGGCTTTCTGGCGGAGGTCGAGCCCGTCATTGCCGGCGGCTGGCAACGGCTCAACTTGGGCAACATGGTCTCCGGCATGGCCCTCAGACTAGAGGCCCTGCAACAGGCTGGCCGGCAGCCGGACCGAGAGACGGTTGCCCGGCTGGAGCGGTTAGGAGAGAGCCTGCTGGACGTGTTGCGCGGGCGTAGCCGCTATCAGTCTCCCTGGCCAGACATGCCTCAATCCGTGGCCACCCTCAGCGAACTGAACGCTGAATACCTGCTAACCAAGGAGGGGCGGCTGGGGTTTGTCCTGCTGCGACTGGCGAGGGACCCCGACGGCTTCGCCCGTTGCAGCCAGGCGGTGGATGCGTTGCGGGAGCTGCTGCGTCACGTAAACGCCCGGCATCCAGACGTGACCATCGGTCTTACGGGCCTGCCGGTGATGGAAAACGACGAGATGCGATCCAGCCAGTCCTCCATGTACTCGGCGAGCGTGCTGTCCTTGATCGCGGTTGCGCTGTTATTTGTCGCCGGATTCGGCGGCGTGCGTCATGCGCTTTTGGCCAATCTGGTGCTGGCACTGGGCATTGCCTGGTCCTTCGGCTACGTGACGCTGGCCATCGGCCACCTCAACATCTTGAGCATGTCCTTTACGGTCACGCTGATCGGCATCGGCATCGATTACGGCGTGTACTATGTGGCCCGCTATTTGCAGCTACGCCGCGAGATCCGCGATTGCCGCGCCGCGCTGCTGGCCACCACAGAGGCGGTCGGACCGGCGATTCTTACCGGGGCCATGACCACCTCGATAGCATTTTTTGCCGCGGGATTCACCAGCTTTGTGGGCGTGGCCGAGTTGGGCAGAATCGCCGGCGGCGGCATTCTGCTGTGCGCCGCGGCGGAACTGCTGGTGCTGCCGGCCGTGTTGTACCTGGTAGATCGGTCGCGGCTCGGAATGCAGGTTCCGGAGCCCTTGCCCGTGCACGCCTGGGTACGGCCTGTCCTGCGGGTGCCACGGCTGGTGATGGCGGCAACGCTGGCTGTTACCCTGCTGCTGAGCAGCGGTCTGGGACAGCTTTGGTACGACCACAATCTGCTCAACCTTCAGGCTGCCGGTCTGGAAAGCGTCGAGCTGGAGCGGAAGCTGCTGGCCGAAAGCCAGCAGAGCTGCTGGTATGCATTGTCTCTGGCGGACAGCCGCGAGGAGCTGCTGGCGCGCAAGGCCGAACTCATGAAGCTCCCCAGCGTGGAGAAGACGGAGGAGATCGTCTCCCTGCTGCCTTCGGACGAGTTGGTCAAGGGACCGCTGATTGCACGCATCGCCCAGCGGCTGGCACGGCTGCCTGAACGGCCCCCGCTGATCCCCGTAGACAGTCCCGAAGCCCTCGGCCATGTCTTGGCGAGTACGCAGGAGTTGCTGGCCGGCCTTCCCGCCGCCACACGTGCCAGCCGTGTTTATGAGCAGATCCGCGACGCCTTGCGCCGCAAGTCGCTTGGCGACTGCTATCGCCTCCTTTCTCAGTTCCAACAGCACATGGCCGGAGACCTGCTCAGCCGGCTGTATGCCCTGCGCGGCATGTCGGATCCTCAGCCGCCCCAACTGAGCGACCTGCCGGAGAGTCTTGTCAATCGCTTCGTGGGACATAACGGCAAGTACCTGCTCAAGATCTACGGCCGAGGCAACATTTGGGACATGACGGCCTTGCGACAGTTTGTCTCCGAAGTTCGCAGCGTGGATCCGCGGGCAACGGGCAACCCTTTGCAGGCCTACGAAGCCTCCCTGGAAATGAAACGCAGCTATGAACACTCTGCCCTGCTGGCGCTGCTGGTGATCTCGATCGTGCTGCTGGCCGACCTCCGCAATGTGCGCCATGCCCTGCTGGCTGGGCTGCCCTTAGCCATGAGCATGGTGCAGACATTCGGCCTGCTAGGGCTGCTGGACATACCGCTCAACCCCGCCAACATGATCGCCTTGCCGCTGATCCTGGGCATTGGCATCGACTACGGCGTGCACCTGGTACACGAATACCGCGAGCAGCGCGGCCCGTACCGTATGTCTCCAGGCACCGCCGTGGCCATCCTGGTCGACGCCTTGACGACGATTGTCGGCTTCGGTTCGCTGATGATCGCCAGCCATCAAGGACTACAAAGCCTGGGACGAGTGCTCACCCTAGGCGTGACGTGTTGCCTGCTCACCTCTCTGCTCAGCCTGCCGGCACTGTTGGCCTGGATCAGCCGCAACAGACCGACGGCGGAGCCGCTGGAGCAGCTTGAGTCGGCCGTAAGCACGCGCCGCCGGCACGACTCGCCCGGCCGCCACGAGCTGCAGCGGCACGTAAGCAACCCCAGCGCAGCACATCTCCATGCACCCCGAGCGCCCAGCGGGCAGGCGCACCAGCGGACGTGGTAGACGCTCCCTGACCCCTTTTCTACACGCCAGCGAGCAAACCCTTGCCCGTCGTGTGGACAGTTTGCGCCGCTGCAAGGCAGGTACTTCGTCAGTCGTGGCTCAGCCACTCATTGAGGGCTGCCACCATGGCCGCGCGCTGGGCCGGCGTGTGGGCCGTGGTCTCCACGAAGAACTTGAACGTATAGCCGCCGTTGGAGTACACCCCCTCGATCTGCTCGCCGCGGAGGCGGAACCGGCTGCGTTCCGGCAGGTCGGGGTTGTAGTAATAGCCTCGGCACCAAACGACCTGGGGCATTTCTGCCGTCAGCTTTTCGAGCAGCGCCTCGATCTCGGGATGTTTGCCGGGCCAGCCTGCAGCCTCGATATGGGGCGGCCGTTTGCACTGCGGCGCCGCTGGCGGCGGCAACGCCGCCTCGGCACCAGCGCGAAACCGTTCGCGGAAGGTCTCGTGAAAAATTTGCCCTGCCGGCGAGAGTTCCAGGTACTCCTCGCCGTCGATGTCCACGCGCTCCACGAGGCTCTCGTACCTCTCATCCCAGTCTTCCGCGTACTCACTGGCGGCGATGGCATCCCGCTCCTGAGCCAAACCGAACAGCAACCCGCTGGCCTTCATCCACACTTCAAAGTCGAGCGCCACAGGCAGCGGCGGAAAGGAGATCACCTCATTAAAACGCTCGTGCTTGTAATACACGGGTACGCCCACAGCCTGTCCCATCAGCACGGCAATGGCAATCTGGGCCTTGTAGCCCCCCGTGGCGTTGATGGCACACGAGGCAGGCGAGTAATTGCGGATCACGCGGCACACCTCCCGTACAAGCTGCCGCAGTCCTTTGGTGCGAAAGCGCTTGGGATCTTCGTCCTGCAAGTCGCCGACCTCGACGGTCTGCACGTCCGCATGCCCGCCGCGCAGATAGTATGCGCTGAGCACGTCGGCGATCCTCCGACCTTGCTCCGTGGCAGAGTGCAGAAAGTGCAATCTGGCGTCGGGAGCCACGTATCCCTTGTCGATGATGCTGGCAATCGAGTTGATCTCTGCTCCGCAGATCCGCTCGTGCGGATCGAACTTCCGCAGGGCAAGCGCCGTGGCCTGCCAGTTCTGCTGCTGATAGGCGTGCACCAGCGGCTCGAACCGCGACTCCAGCTTGCCCGCGGCGGCCTGGGACTTGAGCACTTCCAGGCCGGGCACAAACAGGCTGGTGCCGACCGTGCAAAGGAGCGTACTGGGGCGGTGGCGAGGATTCATCGGGACAAACCTCGTTCACGTATCTCTTATGCCCAATTCTCACGGATCTCAGACGTGGCGGCCCCCCCCTGTCTAGCTATAGCGTCGGCTTCAATAAAGTGCCTCTGCCTTTATCTTGGGCAAACCACGCATACGATGGGTAGTGGATCGGTTTGCGCGGATCCTGCTCGCTGTAGATGAGCATGGCAC
>JAIMBC010000067.1 GCA_023511675.1 Pirellulales bacterium | reverse complement strand
GCACTCGCGCAGGGCCGCACCCTGCTCTCGGAACAAGACTCCAAGGCCCTGCTCGAGGCCTACGGCATTCCCACCACACGTCCGCTCGAAGCCTACACGGCCGAGGAGGCCATCGCCCACGCACGCTCGCTCGGCTATCCCGTGGTGCTCAAGGTGCTCTCTCCCCAGATCACGCACAAGACCGATGTGGGCGGCGTGGCCCTGGACCTGTGCGATGATGGCCAGGTGCGCGAGGCCTTCGCCCGCATCGTGGACTCGGCGCGGCGGCACCGCCCCGATGCCGAGGTGCAGGGCGTGACCGTGCAGCGCATGGTGGCCACCTCTCGCGGATTCGAGATGATTGTGGGCGCCAAGCGCGACCCCGTGTTTGGCGCCGTGCTGCTGGTGGGCATGGGAGGCGTGGCGGCGGAGGTATTTCAGGACCGTGCCCTCGGCCTGCCTCCGCTCAACGAGCGGCTGGCGCGGCGGATGCTCGAATCTCTCTGGTCCTGGCCGCTGTTGCGCGGCTACCGCGGCCAGCAAGCTGTCCATCTCGATCGCCTGGTCGAGATCTTGCTGCGGTTCTCCTATCTGGTGGCAGACTGTCCCGAGATTCAGGAGCTGGATGCCAATCCGCTGGTGGTGACTCCTGAAGATGCCATCGCCCTCGATGCACGCGTGATCCTCTCTCCACACGATGGAAGCGCAAGCCAGCCCTTTGCACATCTGGCCATCCGTCCTTACCCCGAAGAGTTCGTCCGCCACGCCCGGCTCAAAGATGGTACGGAGGTGCTGCTGCGGCCCATCAAGCCCGAGGACGAGCCCGCCTGGCACCGCCTGCTGGCGCGCTGCTCGCAGCAGTCCATCTGGTTCCGCTTCCGCTACTTGTTCAAGGAGACCACGCACGAGATGGCGGTGCGATTCTGCTTCATCGACTACGATCGCGAGCTGGCGATCGTGGCAGAAAGCGCCGGCCCGGCGCCGCGCGAACTGTGGGGCGTGGGCCGACTCGTCGCCGACCCCAATCACGAGCAGGCCGAGTACGCCGTGCTGGTGGCAGACGAGTGGCAGGGCCGCGGCCTTGGCAGCCTGCTCACCAGCTACTGTACAGAAATCGCCGCACGCTGGCAGGTGCGCCGCCTGTATGCAGAGACCACGCCAGATAATACCCGCATGATTCGCACCTTCCAGCGCTGGGGCTTCGAGCTGGAGCACAAGCCCGACCTCGGCGTGGTGCTGGCACGCAAGGAACTGACGCCGCCCGCCTAGGCCTTCTTGGTTCGCTCAGCAGACCCTGCCGCCGCCGGAAGTGTAGAGCGTGCACGGCCCGCCTGTCACCCACCGCAAGCGGCATGGTCGCCGCGTGCCACGCTGCCCCGGCGTAGGCCGCTCGCCCCTCCGCGCAGCGATGTATTGGCGTAAGGCCGTGCCCCCTGTTGGCGCCTGCGAGAGTTTTGTTGACGAGCCCCGCGCAAGCTGTTTTCATGGCTAGCGGCATTCTCCAGCATGGGCAGCCCGAGCAAGCTGCCATGCCTCGAGGGCGAGAATGGCGCGTTGAAAAGAGGGTTGCAGATGCGGTGGCTGTTGCGGGTAGTTGATTGGCTCGCCGCACGGATGCGGGCATTTCTGGAACGCCTTGGGCTGCGGCGTGGTATGCCACGCCTCTGCACCGCCGAGCCGCTTGCCACGTCCGAGGACCTGCACGGCGTGGGCAGGGCTACGCGCGGCGTCGAGGGAGAGGGTTTGCCACCTGGGGGGCCTGAGCCGAGCGGCTTGCGCGAGGCCACGCCGCTGATGACAGGTGATCAGCAACATGCAGTTGTGGTTGCTGCGTCTGGCCGCGGCGAAGCCTGCCTAGCAGCCGGCGCCGGCCCGCCCATTCTCCTGCATGCCTCTTTTCGGGAGACGCCCAGCACCCCCTGCGAAAATGCGACATCTACCCAACGCGCGGCGGCCGCTGATGCTCCGCCGGGCCTGGCGGAAGCAGCGCGCGTCGGCCAAGATGAGCCGGCTTGTGGCGTTGCAATTCCCACCCAGCCCCTGGCAGAGCGAGTTCCTCCCAGTGGGGATCGCCCGCCGGCAGCACCCACTCCGCCGGCGCAAGGCGCACAGCAGCCGAGGGAGCCGACCTTGCCGCCGCCAGGTACAGATCAGCCCACTGTCGGGGATCCTGCCGCACACGATTCGGGTCCGGCAAAACCGGCCTCGGAACAGGGGGGCAACCCACCGTGTGCGGCTCGACCCGGATTGCCCCGCGCGCAGCTTCCGCACGGCAAGGCGGCATCGCCTCCGCCGCCGCGAGCCACAAATCAACCTTCTGCACCCCATCTCGAGCCTGACCCGCCACGCAGCCCTTCGGTTCAGCCAGGAGCTGCTTCACCTGATACGAAGTCACTCCTCGAAGAACCTGAGTCCCTGATCGCTGCCTCGGCTATCACACGAGCTGCTCCGTCCAATCCCACGCTGCGGCATCCTCCCAGGACCTCCCGTCTGCCGCTGGCGCCGGAGAATCGCGGGGGCCGCCCGCGCGCCAGCGAGGCGAGTCGCAGCCGCGGGGACGAGACGCCTTCCACTGCCTCCTCAAAACCTACGCGCCCGGATCGACCCGAATTGACGTGCTGGCGCGAGGGAATGGGTTGGGCCGTGGGCATCGAAGTACCTGACGAAGATGCTGAACAGCAGTGGCGTCCGGCAAGCGATGCAGCGGTTACGCAGGAAGAGCCACTCCGCTGGCGGCTGGAGTCTCCGCTGGGCGCGATGGAGATGATTGAAGAACGATCGGGAGAACGCCTGACATGTCCCGCAGAGCGGTACCGCATCTTCCGGCTCTCACCGCCGGACTACGAGCGGGGGCGCTACGTCCGGCGGCTCAGCCGGGCAGAGGGCCGTTATCTGATCGTGACTCCGGCAGACTGGGTGTGCAACGAGACCTGTAAAGGCTGGTTGGCAGAGGACTCGGTGGCGATTGGAGCCGGAGACCTCCGCGCACATCGTGTTGATGCATCCCAGGCTCTGCCGCCTCAACTCAGCTTCGACACCCCCGACGGCCCCGAGTATGTGCCCACCACGGCTTCTCTCTTCAAGCTGACCGGCCAACAGGTCAAGGTAGACCGCCATCCCCGTGCCGGGCCGTTGTTCTGCCACGAGCCGCCGCAACTGCAGTTGCTGGGAGATGCTCGCGTTGCCAAGGTGGTCGTGGGTATTGAAGGAGCGGCACGTGGTCTTCCCCGTCCGCGGCATGTTGCCCCGACCTTTGAGGAACTGCGGAAGTGGATTGGAAATCAGGGCGTTGGCTGGTTCTACGTGCGCCTGTACGACGATCATGACGAGCTGATCGACAGCCTCGATTTCAGGTTTGTCCAGACGCTGCAAGACGTGAGAGAAGATCGTGTGGATGTCTTGCCTGGCGAGGACGGTCATGGGACGGTCACGTTCACGTTGGTGCACGCGAAGGGCCTCGTGGTGAAGCGCAAGAACGCATCGGGGCAAGATCGCGTGCCAGTCCAGCAGAAAGGCCAGGGAACGCTGCTCAAGATTCCTCCGTCTGTTGCCTGCGACGACACCACGTGGCTGCTTACTGACACGGCCACGAACCGTAGCACGGAGCTGTGCCTGTACGTCGATCGGCTCTGGTGGTGTGCCGTGGAGGAGGGATCAAGCCCCAACGAGGCAAGCTGGCAGGACAGGCCTCTGCGCTTGACATCGGCCGATTTCCGCGCCACATCGAAGCGCGTGCTGCGTTTTCGCCTCCCGGCAGGATGGGACGCTGGCAACCTGCACGTCGGCCTCTCTCCAGATCGCCGTTTGCCCTGCCGGCGCGTGCCAGGCCAGGCCCGGCAAGCACAACTCGCTTGCCGAGAGTTGGAACGCTATGAGGAACTGACATCCCCTGACACATATGCGGAAATCATTCTCTGGACGACAGATCCGAATGGCACCAAGATGTCGGACGGTCAGGTGGTTCTGGCCACAAAGGGCTGGCGCGCTGAGGAGATCCTCTGCGAACAGAGCATCTGCGGAAGGAGCGTGGTGCTCAACGTGCGGTGGAAGGAGCGCGGTGAGACCAAACACAAGTACGTGCGTCTGTGGCGTATGGGAAGCCCCTGGTCACTCGTATGCCAGCGCAATGTTGCTGCAGGCAAGATGGAAATCGGCCTCGTCATGGAACAACTTGAGCCCGGGGAGTATCTGATTGAACTTGTTCCGGGCCAGGCAGTGCGCAAGGACTTGGCGCGCCCACCGGATCTCGGCCAGCCCAGTACCTGCCATGTCGTCGTAGAACCCTTGGAATCGCTCCGAGTCGACCACACCTTCGTAATCGAGCACGTGCTACGGGCGCAGAGTCCGAGCGAACATCTTTGTTTGTCCCTGAAATACCACATCACCATCAAGGGACGGATCATTAATCAGGTCCTCAACGGGTGCGCCAACACCTCAGGTGTGTGGCTGAAGAAGATCAATGAAGGATGGTACTGTGGCGAGCTGCGCATTATCGGGAATGATGGCGCACCCCGGTATAAGCAAATGCTCGACCGGATCAACCCGGTGAAGTTGGACCTGGATTTAGAAACATTGCTTGTGCGTACGATCGAGGATCGTAATGGCGATGGCCCGCTGTACTGTCGCCACTGTCGACAATTATTCTGGCCGGCACTGGAGGGCGATTGCAAGGGGGGAAGACATTTGTTGCACGGTCCCTGTGGGCTGCAATTCCGTGTAAGCGGGTGCAGCACATAGCCAGGTGTCGGTGACGAACAGCAATGGAGGCCGTTGGACAGAGATGCAATTGCTCGACGAAGTCTGCGCGCGCTACCTCAGCTATCTCAAGAGCACCTTCGTATTCCGCGACGCGGAGCTGCGAGAGTTATTCGCCCAGGAGCTGGAAGGCGGCCGGCTCATCAACGGGCCGTTCGTCGAGTGTACGCCGGTCTACGAGCGCAGGACCACGGCGGAGAGCCTGCTGAGCGAACTGCTGGGGCAGGAGATCGAACCCGCCTTCCTTGCTGCGCTCGGCGCGAATCGCTTGCTGTACGTGCATCAGGAAACGGCCATGCGGCGGCTGGCCGCGGGCCGCAACGTGGTGGTCGCCACCGGCACCGGCAGCGGCAAGACCGAGGCCTTTCTGTTGCCCATCCTGGCCGCACTCTACCGTGAGAGTCTGGCTGGCTCCAGGCCCCCAGGCGTGCGCGCTCTGATCCTCTATCCCATGAATGCGCTGGCCAACGACCAGCGCCGCCGGCTGGGCGAGATCGCCCGGACGCTGCGAGAGCAGGGGAGTGCATTCTCCTTCACGTTTGGCCGGTACACGGGCGAGACTCCCGAGGACGAGACGGACGCCGGCCGCAAGGCCAGCCAGCAGCTCGCCGACCGCAAGGCGGGTGAGCTGGTGCTGCGCAGCGAGATGCGCCAGCGGCCGCCAGATATCCTCCTCACCAACTATTCGATGCTGGAGTATCTGCTGCTGCGGCCCGACGATAGCCCCCTGTTTGATCACGGCCGCGGCGGCACCTGGCGCTTCTGTGTCCTCGATGAAGCGCATCAGTACCGTGGCACCAAGGGTATGGAAATGGCCATGCTGCTGCGCAGGCTCCGCCAGCGGCTGGAGTGCGGCGGCTTGCGGCAGCCGTTGCAGTACATCGCCACCAGCGCCTCCCTCGGCGGCGGAGAACAGGATCGGGCAGAGCTGGCTGCGTTTGCCCAGCAGCTTTTCGACAGCCCCTTCACGCCCGAAGACATCGTGCTGGAAACCCTCGCGCACGTGCCGCCCGGCAATGTGTCCATCGCTGCCCAGACATATCGCCAGATGGCAGATGCCTGGCATGCCAGCCCCGCGGCGGTACAGCGCGTACTGGCCCAGGCGGCCGGCGCCCATGCCCTGTCGCTCCGGGTGGGACTGACGCCCGACGAAGCGCTGTATGAGATCCTCCAGTGCGACGTGCGCGTGGCGCGTTTGCGCGACCTCCTGCGCCAGCCGCGCCATGTTCAGGCCCTGGCCGATGACCTGTTTCCGGAACTGGACGCGCCGGAGCGGCTGTCCGCCCTGGAAAGCTTCCTGAACCTGGTAGTGCGGGCACGGCAGGCCGGCTCGGGCTCGCCCCTTGTCAGCCTGCGGTACCATTTGTTCCTGCGCGCCCTGGAGGGGGCGTATGTGCGCTATTACCCTGGCAAACGCGTGAGCCTCGTACCGCTGGGGGAACACGCCGAGGGGGAGGGACACACCAGGAGCGTGGCGTTCGAGCTGGCGCTTTGCCGCGAGTGTGGGCAACACTACTTTGTGGGACGGCGCGAGCAGGGATACCTGCGCGAGGCCTTGCGAGACTCGGGCGACGAGCAGTTTAGAGTCTCCTTCTTTCGGCCTGTAGAAGGGGCGGCGGCAGACCGCGGCGAGACGCGGTGGCGCCTGTGTCTGGAATTCGGCGCCATGGGGCGGCCGAACGGCGGCCTGCCCGCATCATCCTGCCGGCACGGGCTTGTGATCGATGTGGTGGAGGAGCCCCCCAGCCGAGCATCCGAGGACCAGATGCACACCTGCGGAGCCTGCGGCTATCGCAGCCAGGATCCCGTGCGAGAGTTGATCCACGGCAACGACGCACCCAACGCGGTGATTGCCACGGCCATCCACCGCTGCCTGCCGGACGATCGTAAGAAGGTGCTGGGCTTCGCCGACGGGCGCCAGGACGCGGCGTTTTTCGCCTGGTACTTGCAGGACTCGTACGAAAAGATCGTGCTGCGCAACCTCCTTTTCGCAAGCGCCCGCTCTTTGGCTGACGAGGGACACTGGGAAGTCTCCCCGCCCTCGCTTGCGGCACGCACAGGCTGCCTGCTTCGCGAACGCGGGGCCGCCTCCGAATCTGCAGACGAGCTGGAAATCAAGCGCCTTGCCTGGCTGTATTTGTTTCGGGAACTGCTCAGCGACGAGCAACGCACTTCTCTGGAGGGCGTGGGGCTGGTGCGCTGGATGCCTGTGCTGCCCGAGAAGCTTGCCCTCCCCCCCTCGCTCCTGCGGCCGCCCTGGTCTCTCAACCGCGAGGAAGCGCAGCTGCTGATGCGGTGGCTGCTCGATTCGCTCCGGGCCGATGGCGCCATCGAAGTCAAGGCAGAGCGTGGGATCAGTCTCCAGTGGAGCGACCTGGGGCTCGTGGGCAAGCAGGTGACGGTGGCGATTGGCGGTCGCCGCTCGGAAAAGGCGTGGGACGGCCCGCGTACGCGGCGGGCGGCGTTGCTGCAGCGTGTGCTCTCGGCCGAGGGGAGCTGCTCTGTTGACCCGCAGCAGCAGATGCAAGCCGTCCAGGATCTGCTGCGCGAGGTGTGGGAGGCCTTCCGCGCATGTCCTGGTACGGAGCCGATCCTGTGCCACGTTGGCGATGCCTTCAGAGCCAACCCTGGCTGGTGGCGTTTGCGCGTGCTGCACGAGGATGACCCCTTGTACTGTTGCGACACGTGCAGGCGCTATCAGGCCTTTTCGATCCGCGGTGTGTGCACGCGTTACGCTTGTCCGGGCTTTCTAGAGCCCGTCCCGGCCACTGCTTCTCAGAGGACCCTCGATCACTACCGCACTCTGTATGTCCAGGATCTGCCGGTGCGGCTGCGTGCCGAGGAGCATACGGCCCAGATCGAGCCGGAGCAGGCGCGGAGGTTTCAGGAGGAGTTCGAGCGCGGCCACATTCACTTCCTGAGCTGCTCGACCACCTTCGAACTGGGGGTGGACCTGGGCGATTTGGATACGATCTTCCTGCGCAATGTGCCGCCCGAGCCGTTCAATTATGCCCAGCGGGTCGGGCGCGCGGGCAGGCGGCCTTCGCATCCAGGGCTGGCCGTAACCTATTGCCGCCGCCGGCCCCACGATTTGACGCATTTTCAGGATCCCACGCTGTTGCTGCAGGGCCGTACCCGGCCGCCGCTGCTGCGCATCTCGAATGCCAAGATCGTGTGGCGGCATATGCTTGCCTTTGTGTTGTCTCACTTCTTTCGCAGCCCAGGCCATGCCGAGCGGTTCAGGAGCGTGGCCACGTTTCTGGGGGAGATCGAGCAGCCGCGTGCGCTGCGGGATCTGGCAGCATTCGTGGAAGAACATCGCTCGCTCTTGGAGGCAGGTTTGCGGGCCATCGTGCCTCATGAGCTGCACGGGCCGTTGCACTTGGACGACGGGTGCTGGGCCTATCGCCTCACCGCGGCCGACGAGCGCCTGGCCGTGGCCATCTCCGAGGCAAGCGACGACTACGCGAAGGTGCGGCAATGCGAGCAGGAAGCAGCGGCCGCCGGTAACTATGGCAAGGCTGGCTGGGCACAGCGGCGGGGCAAGACAATTGCCAATGAGGAGCTGATCAGTTTCCTCTCCCGCAAGGCGGTGATTCCCAAGTACGGCTTCCCGGTGGACGTGGTGGAACTGGATCTGCAACGCGCCGCCTCAGGAGACAACGAAAGTACCAGCGTCTCGCTACAACGCGACCTTGCCATCGCGGTGGCCGAATTCGCTCCCGGCGCCAAGCTGGTGGCCAACAAGAAGGTCTGGACATCCTACGGCCTGAAGCGGGTAGCGGAGCGGGAGTGGGATGTGCGCCGCTACTGCAAATGCCGCGCGCATGGGACGTTCAAGAGCTGGAGCCTGGACGATGGCCCTCTGCCTCCGCGCTGCTGCGCGCAGATGCGCTACGGCGACTACGTCGATCCGCTGTTCGGCTTCATCACCGATGGCAACCCGCCCGCCGAGCCGACCCATCGCCCCTCGCGCGCCTACACCACACGTCCTTATTTCCTCGGCATGGACAAGGCGGACGTCGAGCCCGTCCATGCCGGCCCTGTGACCGTACACAAGGCGGCGCCGGGTCGATTGCTCGTGCTGTGTGAAGGGAAAAAAGGAAGCGGCTTCTCGATCTGCTTCCAATGCGGTGCCGGTGCAGAGAGATCCGGCCACCGCACGCCCCTCGGCCGCATGTGCGATGGCAGGCCCAAACGCGTGGCCCTGGGCCACGAATTCATCACCGACGTCCTCCGCATCATGTTTCCAGATCCCCCCGCAAGCGCAGCTTTCTCCGAGCGGGAAGGCTTTGCGTACTCACTCGCCTATGCGCTGCTGCACGGCGCCCACGAGATCCTCGAGGTGCCGCTGACGGATCTCAACGCAACGGTCGGCGCCGCTGCCGCCGGAAGCGATTGCGAGATCGTGTTGTACGACAATGTTCCCGGGGGCGCAGGTCTGGTAGCCCGCCTGGAGGATCCCGCCTGGCTGCGGCGCTGCATGGAACTCGCTCGGGACCGAGTGCAGGGTACGTGCGGTTGCGAGCCGAGCACGAGTTGCTACGGCTGCCTGCGCTCTTACGCCAACCAATTCATCCACCCCTCTCTCGCCCGCGGGCCCGTGCAGCAGTATCTCGAGCAGCTCCTGGCACGCTGGTAGAGCATGGGGTGGTCGCGGACGAGCTGACCCTGCCCCAAAAGCCCAGGAGACGCTGAAGCCTTTGCATATTTCGTTCCGAGGCTCCGGCTTTGGAACGAGTGGCAATATGTCCGCTAGCAGCGTTGCTGGACGCGTCCGTAGACTGCAGCGTTGCTGGACGCGTCCGTAGATTGCAGGTAGGGTTTTGGAATCTGCAGTCCGCGTAGGAAAGTAGGAGCCCCCGCTAAGTGGGGCACTAGGCAGGACCCTGGGAACCGGCGGTGTAACCGTTCACGACTCGTTGCCGCTGAATCATGAGCCAGGCCAGAAACGCTCGCCAGTTATTTCAAGCGACACAACGTAGACGTCGGTGCGGCCAGCGCTGGAGGCTACGCCCAACACGCGTCCGGCGTGCTCCAGGAAAGCCAACCCCGCGGCTTGCCAAGCAAGGTCGACGCGGAAGGTATCATTCGCGTCTACGACCCAAAAGCAACGCCTTGCGGTCGGCCCAGGGGCCCAGGCGAAGGCGGCTTGGAAGGGGGCCGGGAGGAGGCTGAGGGAGATACGCCAAGGGGTTGGAGGGATGAGATCGCAGTGCCGTCAAGGAGCCGTGCGGCTGGGCCAGGGGACGCTCTCGGCGGGCCAGGTCCGTACATAGGGACGCGCCGGCAGCGGGGGCGGCCGCCCTAATGACCGCCCGGCACCAGCCTCGCACACATCCATGCGCCTCCCACATCACGGCAGCCTGCGGCACTCGGGAGTGTCCTCGCGCACAGGGGCCCGCTCCCGTCCCACGAGACACGAACCGAAGACGTGCCGACTCAGCCTCGCAGAACGCGACGCGCAACGCGCGACCACGCCATACGGCCAACACCGCGGCATGCCCGCGGCAGCACACGGCACACGAGCCGCGTGGAGGGCAGCGCGTCAGTTTGCGGCTAGACAGTGACCCTACGCCGGCCCCCTTGCGCCATGGGGCGGCCGGCAGCCAAGCATCACCTCACGGCCGTCCGTTCCGTAGCTCCACCGCACCATGCGCGCAGCATGCCTTATGACACAATACCACGAGACGCGGCCATGCCGCCTGGGACGGCCGCGCGTCGCTCTCGTAACGCACTGTCTGCGAGGCTCTGCCTCGGTCCTCTGCATCCCCGGCCATTGCGGGCTACCGTGTGCGCTGGGCCGGACGCGACGGAGCGCGTCCCTCCAGGGCACAGATGCAGCGTTGCGCTCCGTCACGGAGGGCCACGCTCCGTCGTGGCCGTGATTGGGGCCTGACGTTTGCGCTCGCCCGGACGCGACGGAGCGCGTCCCTCCAGGGTGCCCGGGCGCGACGGAGCGCGTTCCTCCAGGCCACGGATGCAGAACCCCGTCGCACCATTCGCAGAGCGGCAGCGGCTTCGATTGCCAATGCCATTGCCGGCAGCCTCCTCAAGCCCGGCGTGCCCGAACCCGTGCGCCAGCAACGTGCGCCGCCGCAGTTAGAACTGCTCCAGCGGCAGGCCTGCTTGCAGAGACCGCTTGACCGCAGTCAAGCGGCTTTCCCGCACGCAAGCTACCAACCCCGTCAAGCATGGTCGTGGCGGACGGTTACGCCGTTGTCAGCGTGCTGCGTGATAGGGGGGCGTGGTCCGTCAGCGTGCTGTCACAGGCAGGGGGGCGTCGAGCGTGTCCCCATTGGGGGCGAAGCCGCCTCCATCGACATCGACGAAGATCGGATTCGATACAGCGATCGGCATGCCGCCGCCATGATCGGGTCCCAGTACCGGCCCCAGTGTCGACTTCTCGCCGGCTGCCGCAACGATCACATGCGTGTCCGCCTTGAGTTCCAGCGGCAGAGCGGCTTCGAACTTGATCACGCCGCCTGCAAAGCGTCCGGGTGTCGCCTCGCGGGTAAAATTGAGCGTGGGGTCGGGCCGGCCGTTCAAGAAGACCTGCACGCGGTCGATGTCGTACCAGTTTGCGCACTGCACACGCACGAATAGCGTGCACTGGCCGCCTGGGGCTGCCACGTCGTCACCGGGGCCGCCCTCGGCCTGTTCGCCCGCGCTGGCGCGCAACAGCACCTCCAGGAAGGGAGCGCTGGTCATCACAAGCTGGCCGTGTTCCGCGGCGTGCACCATGTCCTGCACCCGGATCTCGGCCGGATTGTCCGTGGGGCTGCGCAGATAATTGCGCAAAAAGCCCGAGCCGTGATAGTTGTAGTGGGCATCCGTGTTTACCACGCCCGGATAACGCAGCCCCTGGTTCAGCCCCTGCATCCAGTTGAAGATGGTGTTGTTGTACTTGCGGCTGCCCGAGGCCACCTGGGGAGGCTGAAAAATCAAGTGCGGCGGATGCACTTCGATCACGTCGATGTGCGCCAGGGCGCGGGTAAAGCCGCCGTCGGGCTGGCCATCGTAATTCTTGTCGAAAAACACGCTGCCGAGGTCGGGATGATTTTGCTGGATCAGCTTTTCGCTGCCGCCGTCCCAGAGTGCGAGCCGCTCGACCTTGGCCTCCATGTCGGCATCCGTGGGCGGGGCCCCATTGTCCTGCGTGTAGGGGCGCATGACGAGGGGGAAGACATTGTGGTGGTTCACCGTGCCGGGATTGTCGGTGTGTTCGATGCCCGTGCAGGTGGCCATCAGATGCCGCACCCCCAGCGCCTCGAGATGGGGAATGTAGGTAGAAAGCCGGTTGTGCTCCGTGCAGGGCGCGAATTCGATGTGCTCGCACAGCAGGTTCAGCACGCGGCCGAGCTGGCTGGCCGTGTTGTCTCCAGAAGGACTGGAGTGGCTGTGAAAGTCGGCACTCACCCAGCCGGGCGTCTGCACCACCCGCACCAGCGAGGCGGCCAGCGTTGCCTCTTGCCCGGGCAGCACTTCCAGCTCACGGTACACGGCATCGTACTCGGGGCCGTAGCTGATCAGACACTCGTAGCGGCCGGGCGCGATTTCTTGGCGAAAGCGGCCCTGTTCCGCGTACACCAGGTTGCGCACGCCGTGTTCGCCGCTTTCGTGACCAAAGTCCGGGTTGCTCGTCCCCTGCAAGCCGCGAAAGGCTACCTTGCAAGGGATGGGGCCGCCCTGTTCGTCAGTAATGGCTCCCACAACATAGCCGGGCGGGTCCAGAGTCAGCTCCATTTCGCCGGGAGTTACTGGCATTGATCGGTTGCCGGTGATGCCGCTGGCGCGCAGCGTGTAGTTGCCCGCCGGCAGTGCAAAGGCAAGCTCGCCCCCGCGGTCGGTACGGCCTGCGGCATAGAGGGTCTCTCCTTCCAGCACAGAGACTTCCACGTCTGTGGCGGGCCGGCCCGATTCGTAGCTCACGCGCAACCGATGCTCCGCCAGCGATGTGCCCGCAAGCCGTGCCGCAATGGCACGCACTGCAAACAGGTCCCTGCCGGGAAACAACGCACGCACCAGCCGCAGCGTGCCTCCCGGAGGCAACATTACGGGCTGCTCAGCATCTCCATATCGCAACGAAGAAAAGCGCCTGTCCGACTTGCAATGGAGCGGCTGATCCGGCGCCCACACGCCGTATGCGTGGTGCCACCACTTGTCGTAGGCCCAAAACAGCGGGGCGGTGCCGTCCGGGGTCTTCTCAAAGCTGTTGTCGGCGCGCAGCTCGTCCACGAGCGTCAGGGCCAGCGACTGGGTGCCTTCGTTCTGGTACGAGGTCTCCACCAGCAGGTAATCCCAGCCGTCCGCCAGCGTGTAACGCAATCGCATGGCGGGTACGCCCTCTGCGGCCGCAGAGGTGCACTCCAGCACCACCTCCCGGGCCGACAGATCTGCATGCAGCGGCTCGGTGATTGCCCGAGCCGCTCCGTCCGGCACGGGGATGTGCAGTGCCTGCCAGGTGGTGACGCGGCTGGCGGGATAAAAGCAGGTGAGCTGATCGTTGGGCTGCTCTCGCAACGTGAGGTCGATAACGCAGCCGCCCACATTGCGGGTGGTCATGTTGGCGTTGCGCCAGGGCGCGGGCTGCGCGACCACGGCGATCAGCCGGTCGTTGCGCAGTACAAGATCGCCGTAGATGGCGTCCACCTCCTTTCCTTGCGGTGCGGCGGCGTCCCACGTGTCGGGCGTGAGGGTGAGGATCTCTGCGGCATGCAGCAGCGTACAGGGCAGGGCAACAAGCAGCGAGGCAGCCAGCGCGAGGCGGCGTTGGGGCTCGGCATGGCGGGTGGAAGCTTGCATACGTGGCCTCCCAGGTGGCAAGAGCGTTTGGCTGGCGGCATCCCCTATCCTCGCCGGAAGCCAGCCAGCAGGACCGGGCGATGGTGAGGCAGGGGCGATGCGCGGCACATGGCCGCAGGGCCGGTGGCGTGCGCTGGACCCTGCTGGCCGGGGGCCTGCATTGTAGTCCGGCATGCGCCGGCAAGAAACCCGCCGGCGAGAACGGTACTGGCGAGACACGCACCCCCGGTGGCAGGCAGCGGCTGCCTGGTCGGCAAGAGGGTTGCGAGGCGATGTCGAGGAGTGCCGCGCAGCCGTCTGGATGGGAGGCGACCGCAATGGCCCGCTGCCTCAGCCGCCGCGTCCGTCAGGGGCGATTCGCCGCGCTGCGGCAAGGCAATGGGATCAAACGCCTCGTCGTCTCGCGGCGGCACGCCGCGCGGTGTGGCAGGGGGGCCTGCCGGTTCAGCAGCGAGGGGGTGCTTGTCATCGCGGCGCGGTGAGCAGTCGCATGGTGTTGTGCCCGTGCAGTGGGCATCTCAATCCAGCGGCAGCACATCTGGCATGGTTGCCGCGTGCGAGAGGGCATGGGCCTCGAGTTCGAGGGCACGCGGGAAGAGCACATGATTCTCCTTGTAGATGTGCAGCCGCAGGTCGGCGTCGAAGGCGCGGAGATCGGCCAGCAGGGCCTCGTAGGCGGGGCAAGCATCGGCAGGGGGGGAGTAGTTGTGCGTCAGCAGACGGAAGTGTTCCAGGGCGTCCGCCGCGCGGCGGTGCTCATCTTCCATCACGCAAATGGGGTTCTGCACGGTGCCGAAGGGGGGTGCCCCCGTGGCCGTGCCTGCTTCCAGTTGCTTGACCCAGGGGAAGAG
The DNA here is from genome assembly GCA_023511675.1 of Pirellulales bacterium. Lineage (GTDB taxonomy): Bacteria > Planctomycetota > Planctomycetia > Pirellulales > JAIMBC01 > JAIMBC01. The sequence goes on along the minus strand of JAIMBC010000067.1, from coordinate 9,302 downwards.
CACACGTTCTTCCTTGAACATGTGTGTGGTGAGTTCGTCGGCCAGCTCTGCGAGTACGGCCTGCAACATGTGCAGTTCGGGATGTGCGGCCCCGTGCGTCGTGTGTACGGTGTGGCAGAGGGCGCGCAGGTGTGGCAGTTGGCGGCGCACATAGGCGTGGTGGCGCGACACGATGTCGTCGATCAAGCGGGCAAGGGGCCAGCCATGCCAGTTCTGATCGTCGGCGGCGTCGGGCGGCTGTTCGTCCAGGCGACGGCACACATCGGCCACGTCCAGCCCGCGTTGCTGGCAGGCAGCGGCCAGGGTCTGCCCGCCGTGGCAGCAGAAGTCCAGGCCGAGTTCCGAGAACAGGCGTGCCCGCTGGGGATGCTGGCGGACCAGCTCGGCAAGGGTCGTTTCGGCTTGAGCGGTCATGGGATGGGCTCCTGAAGGGAGTGCAGATCAGGTTCGACTGTAGCTCGGGCGTTCTCGGGCCTGGCGGCACGGGCCAACGTCAAGGGGAGGATGCCGTGGGGGCGGCCTGCGGCTTGACGGCGGTGCGGGTTGGGCTACCATAATTATAGATAAGAGGATATTAATATCTTCTTATGAGCGCCGCCCTGGCGGGCTGCGCCGTCTGGGCGGGCTGATGCCAGCAGATCACATGGCCAGCAAACGCCGTGCCGACCGGCTCCCCAGCGAGATACAGGCCGCGTGCACGGCTTCGGCCGGCCGCCGTGGGTCGATGGTTTGCCAACCCCAGCAGAGAGGGCGTGAAGATGAACCGATTTCGCGCGTCGAGCATGCAGCGGGGCCCTGAATTGCTACGGTGGGATCTGAATCAGAGCCCGCGGGTGGTGTTCTACGAACTGACGCGTGCCTGCGACCTGATCTGCCAGCATTGCCGTGCGTGCGCGGAGAGCGAGCCGCATCCTGGCGAGTTGCGGCCCGAGGAGTCTCGCCTGTTGGTGGAGCAGGTGGCGCAGTTTCCCCAGTTGCCGTGGCTGGTCTTGACGGGGGGAGATCCGTTCAAGCGGCGTGATCTGGTATCGCTGGTCGAGCACGCGTCCGATCTTGGGCTGCACGTAGCCCTGACACCCTCGGCCACGCCACTGGTGACACGGGAAGCGTTGCAGGCTCTGAAGCGGGCTGGGCTGGAGCGGTTAGCGCTGAGTCTGGACGCTGCGGACGCGCAGACGCACGATGCGATTCGCGGCGTGAGTGGCGTTTACCAGCGGACGCTCGAGATCATGGGCATGGCGCGTGAGCTGGGGTTGCCGTTGCAGGTGAACACGACGGTGACGCCGCAGAACTATCAGCAGCTTGACGCTCTGGCGGAGATGCTGGCCGGGCAGGGGATTGTAATGTGGTCTGTGTTCTTCCTGGTCCCGGTGGGTCGTGCCTGGCAGGTGCAGCGGCTGAGTGCCGACCAATATGAGGAGGTGTTTGAAACGTTGTACCGGCAGGCGCAGCGGCAGCCGTATGCCATCAAGACCACCGAGGCGCCTCAATATCGGCGTTATGTGCTGGAGCAGGGCGTGGAGGGGGAGGCGAAGCGGCGGGCATGGCGCCGCTGGAGGGCGTTTCCGGCCACCAACGATGGCAAGGGCATCCTGTTTGTGGGGCACACGGGGTTGATCTATCCAAGCGGATTCATGCCGTTGGTGTGCGGGCTGTTTTCGCTGGACCATCTGGTGCACGTCTATCAGTGCTCACCCGTGTTGCGTGCGTTGCGGGACGCGGACCGGCTGGAGGGGAAGTGTCGGCAGTGCGAGTACCGCCAGATTTGCGGTGGCAGCCGCGCGCGGGCCTACGCGGTAACGGGCAATCCGTTCGCGCAGGAACCGGACTGCAACTATGTGCCGCGTGCCTTGCGCGGCAAGGGGAGGCGGCGTTAGTGCGGCGCAACTCCACGTGAGGCGTGCGCGAGAGGGCCGCAAGCAGTGCGCACGTGGTACGATCGTAGACCGGCAGCAGCACTTGCAGCCCATCGACGCGCAACCACCGCGCCTCTGACACGATGCGCGGCCGCACTTGCGGCGTGCGTGAGATGGCCTGCCTTGCTGGCAGGTCAGGGCCTGGGCTAGCCTAAAGCAGCGGCATCCTGCGCGGCAACCGCTGCGGGCCTGAGTCGCTTGGCGCCGACCATGTTGGCCTGTGCCCTGGCGTCGCGGCGGGGCGTGCATCGATACGGCGCGATTCCGCCGCGTACCGAGGAGGCTGGCGTGGCGGTGCTACGGGGCAGACTGTTGCATGGCCGCGTGTGCCAGCGGTTCGCACTCGGGCTGTGCAGGAAGCGGCTGGATGGCGGCCAGCCCAGCGACGCTCTCAGCCCACTTCGGATCGACGGCGGACGGCGGCAGCAGAACGCATAGCCGCTTGGCACCGCGCGTGCGGCCGGGCAGCAGGGAGTAGAAGCGATCGAGGTAGCTGGGCGCGGCAAAGGCGGCCGCAGAGACGGTGTCGAGCGTTTCGGCGGAGATGCCCGGAGGGCGGCGCGGTTCGAAGATTACTTCCAGCGTGGCGTGCGGATCCTCATCCAGGAAGCGCCGGATCAATGCCAGCACCCTGTGCCGCACATGGTCGAAGTTCTCTGCCCGCAGGTGAAGCTGGAAGGCCTGGGCCCGAGAGGCGGCAGGAGGGAGCTGTGCCAGGGGATCGGGCGGGGCGTCCATGTCGATGGTGGCGCTGCGTACGGGCCAGCCGCGTGTCGGGCCGAGCAGTTGGGCTGGAGGCGGGGCATCGTATTCGATGCCCAGGGCGGCCTGGGCCTCGTCCATGAGGTCGTACATTTCGGCGAGGGAGAGGGTTGGGGTTTGCAGCACATAGTAAGGCGGAAGAGGCTGATAGCGCAGGCCCAGCATGCTGGCCTCGTGTCGAAAGGCCGTGCCTGGCAGAACCGCCAGGTGGAACACCTGCACCGAGGTGTAGAGGCCTTCCTGTTGGAGGTATTCCAGGCCCTGGCGAATGGTGTCGGGCGTATCGCCCGGCAGGCCGATGATCAGGTCCACCTTCACCTGGATGCCGGCGTCCATCATGGCGCGAACGCCGCGTTCGAAGGCGCGCAGATGGTTCTTGCGAGCCATGTGGTGCTGCGCTTCGGGCGCGACGGATTGCAATCCCACCTCGACCTCGGTGAAGTTGGCCCTTCTCAGCAAGGCGGCGGTGTGGGGCGTAATGCCTTCTGCCCGCAGTTCAGCGAAATAGGTGAAGGCGTGCTGCGGATTGGCCTGGGCCAGCAGCTCGAGAAATGCTGGGAAGTCTGGCCGCTGGTTCAAGGTGGGGTCGAGCAGGACCACCTCGCGCACCTGCTGCTGGGCCGCATGCTGGAGATTCGCCAGGATCTGTGGCGGCGAGAGGTAGGCCAGGCGGGTGTAACTCTTGGGATAGTAGCAGAACTTGCACTTGAAAACGCAGCCTCGCACCGTCTCCAAGAGCAGGAGCTGTTCGTCGGCGGCGTCGATGATCTGTTCCAAATAGGGCGAGGAAACTTCATCGAGGTTTGCCAGCGTGGGGCGGGGCGCCGGCTGCGGCCGGCTGCGCGACCACAGCCCGGCAATGGCCCCGACACCGTCTGACGCCAAGCCTTGCAGCAGCTCGACAAACGTCTGCTCTCCCTCGCCGATGGCGGCGTAATCGACGGCCGCATCTCCCAGCACCCAGGCGTTGTCTGCCGAGATCTCGGGGCCGCCCAGCAGCACCTGCAAGGACGGATCTCGCTCCTTCAGTCTCCGCGCCAGGCACAGCGTGCGTTCAACGTTCCACAAGTAACAAGTGAACCCTACCAGCCAGGGACGATACTCCAGAATCGCCTCTACCAGGGCCGAGTCTCCTAGTGTGCCCGCCAGGCGCGGGGGAAAGATCTCTATCTCAAACTGCTCCCGCAGGCCCCGCCGGCGGGCCATTAGCTTGAGGTACCCCGCCGCCAGCGGCACATTGCCCCGCACTGGCTCCATCCCGGCAGGCGGAATGGGAAGCTGCACCAGTAAGATCAGACGCCTGGCACCCATGCCTGCCAGTGTACCGCACAATGGGGCCGCTACGAGGGGGGCAGGCCTGCCTGATCTACGGCCCGCACGGCGAGCAACCCCGTATGGAAAACGCTGGCTGCCTCAAGATGAGCACGCTGCCGGCGGCTGGACTCAGAGGGCGCTGTGGGCGGGATGGCAGGTGTAGCCGCAGGCCGTGTACATGGCGACGGCCGCCTGCCAGCGGGCGTGGGTTTCGGCAACGATTTTGTGCCACCCGGTATCCCAGGCCGCCATTTCCGCCTGGCGGACGAGCAATCGGGCGATGCCCTGCCGTTGCCAGGCAGGATGCACAGCCAGCCAGCGCAGGATGGCACAGCCTGCGGGCCGCTCGGCCGGTGCCAGGAGCAGCGTTCCTACTGGCAGCCCGCGGGACCGGCCGGGCGCGTCTGGGTTGCATGAGGTATGTGTTGGGGCATCACCGCCCACCTCTGCGAACCAGAGGGTGGCTGCTGGCCACCAGGGCTGGGCCAGGAACTCCCGGCGGAAATCCGCGGCGGTCCAGGGCCTGCCTCCGAGGAAGGCGAATGCGGCGTTGCGAATGGCCAGCCAGGGCTCGATGTCTTGCTCGCCGAGATAGGTGCGCACGTGCGCGGCGGGGTGTTGCCACTCGGCCGGGCGTGCTTCGAGTCGGCGTACAAAGCGGACGATGGGGGGCATCGCCTTATTGTACGGCCACTGCGGGGGGTGGCCTGGAGGCCGCTGTGCACCGTTTGAGCACGGAAATGGGGGCCTGTTTCTGGACATGTATCGGCCTCGGTTCCTTGTGCCTCGCATGTGCCCGGCAATGGGGCCCGGCCTCACACGTTTCTAGTTCGGGGAACACTCCTGCCTCGCATGGGCATGGGAATGGGCGGAGGACGCGCTCAGAAGCCGCGCCGCGACTCGCCTCAAGTCAATGTGTACGCCCATGGGCGGAGCAGGCATGAATGCGTAGCGCGCAAGAGGCCTCCTGGCCACTGTGCGCGACGACGCGTGGAGCATGCCGGGCTGCCCTGCGGCCGGTATGCTGGCCCGAGTTAGCCGCCGGCCGAGCGCTCGGCCCGGTACTCGGCTGTGACTCGCGTGGTGATGCCGCCGCGCGGGGTGAACGCGGCGACCAGCCGCATCCAGCGCGGCTCGACGACGGCTACCAGATCATCGAGGATGCGGTTGGTGGCGTGTTCATAGAAGATGCCTTCGTTGCGGAACTGCTGCAAGTAGAGCTTGAGGCTCTTGAGTTCGACGCACTTGAGCCGTGGCGAGTAGGTGAAGGTCAGCGTACCGAAGTCCGGCTGGCCAGTGCGGGGGCAGACCGAGGTGAACTCGGGGCAGACGATCTCGATCACGTACTCCCGCTGGGGGTACTGGTTTTCGAACGTTTCCAGGATCGAGCGAAAATCGTGGGGCATGACTGGTACCTAGGCACGCTGCGTGCATTCTGCCATGATTGAGGGAGGGGAAAAAGTAGCCGCCGTGCGCATCGCGGAAATTTATCTTTCGATTCAGGGAGAGGGCCTGCTCACCGGGTGTGAGAGCGTGTTTGTGCGCACCAGCGGCTGCAACCTGCGCTGCTGGTTTTGCGACACGCCTTTCGCCTCCTGGAATCCCGAGGGGGAGGACCTGAGCATCAGCGAGATCGTCCGCCAGGTGCGCAGCCACGACTGCCGGCACGTAGTCCTCACCGGCGGTGAGCCGATGCTTTGGTCGGAACTGGTGCCCCTCACCACCGCGCTCCGCCGCGAGGGGTACCACATCACCATCGAGACGGCGGGCACGCTCTACCTGCCGGTCCACTGCGATCTGCTCTCCCTCTCGCCCAAGCTGGCCAGCTCGACTCCCGATCGGCGGCGGCATCCACGCTGGCACCTGCGGCATGAGCAAACCCGCCATGCGCCGGAGGTGGTACGCCGCCTGATCCGCGAATACCCGTACCAGATCAAGTTCGTCATTGATCGGCCCCAGGATTGTGTCGAGGTCGAGGCATATCTCGCCAGCATGCCTCAGATCGACCGCAGCCGTGTGTTGCTGATGCCCCAGGGCACCACCGCTGAGGAACTGACTGCCCGCGCCCTCTGGCTCAAGCCCTATTGCCAGCAAGCGGGCCTGCGCTATTGCCCGCGCAAACAGATCGAGTGGTTTGGTCTGGTCCGCGGCACGTGACGTGCGGTTCCGGCCCTGCATGAGGGGGCAGGCGGGCGCCGTGATAGGCGCCGATGTGGCCGATGGAGTTCCGGCCCTGCATGAGGGGGCAGGCGACGCCATTGACCGCCAGATGCCTGCTCTGCGGCGGCGATGCTGCATGAGGGGTAGGCCAAGCTCCAGTCCTGGGGCCGAATTCCTGACAACGCGTCAGCACTGCGTCAGGGGCGGATCAGCAAGAGATTTGCGGCCGGGCCGGCTGGCGAGAAGGGAGGGGCCGCCTTTAGGATAAGCGGCGAAAGGGTCGGACGACATCGACGCCGAGAGATGGAAAGGAGTTAAGCAGTGGCGACGAGCGGATCGCTGGCCGCGCGGGCCGTGGCGGAGTTGCTGGGCACATTCTTGCTGGTGTTCCTGGGATGCGGGGCGGTGCATGCGGCCGTGCTGACCGAGGCGCAGTCGGGGGTCTGGCAGGTGGCAATTGTGTGGGGGGTGGGTGTGGCGTTGGCCGGCTACACGTGTGGGGGAATCAGCGGGGCGCACATCAACCCTGCCATAACCCTGACGTTGGCGGCGTGCGGGCGGTCGCGCTGGGGAGACGTACCGGCATACGTGCTGGCCCAGTTGTTGGGCGCCATGCTGGCGGCGGCTGGGCTGTGGGGCATCTTTCAAGGGCCGCTGCAACAGAAAGAGCAGGAGAAGGGGGTGGTTCGCGGGCAGCCTGGCAGCGTGGTCACGGCCATGTGTTACGGAGAGTACTTTCCCAATCCGGCGCCGCTGGCTGCGTCGGAAGCCGTGCCGCGGGGCAGTGCTTTGGAAGAGGCCCTGAAGGAGCGCGAAGGGCTGCTGTCGACCTGGGGGGCCTTTGCGGCGGAGGCGATTGCCACGGGCATCCTGGCCCTGGTGGTTCTGGGAATTACCGATGGGCGCAACCGCGGCAGTCCGGGCGGCCATTTGTCGCCGCTTGTGGCGGGGTTGACGGTGGCGAGCTTGATCTCGGTGATCGGCCCCTTGACACAGGCGTGCCTGAATCCGGCCCGCGACCTGGGACCGAGGCTGTTTGCGTACCTGGCCGGCTGGGGCTCGGTGGCGTTGCCTGGGCCGCGGGGACACGCCTGGTTTACCGTGTACATTGCGGCTCCCTGCGTGGGCGCTCTCATCGGCGGGCTGAGCTATGGCGTGCTGCTAGGGCGCGGCCATGCAAGCCTGGAAGTGTCAGGAACTCGAGCGGGGAAGGCGGCTGACACGCCATGACACCCTTACGCACACGGGCCGCCAGCGTGGATGTGCTGTTGATGCCGCTGGGGACGGCCGGAGATGTACATCCCTTTCTGGGTCTGGGTTTAGAGCTGGCTGCTCGTGGGCACCGAGTGCGTGTGGCAACGAACGAGAGCTTTGCGCCGCTGGTGCAGCGTACGGGCCTGGAGTTCATCCAACTTTCCACGGCGGAGCAGTTTCGCCAGGCCCTGGCGCAGCCTGACGTGTGGCATCCCCGTCGGGGCGTGCAACTGATGGGGCGTTTTCTGGAGGAAGTGTTGCCGGAGACGCTCGCTGTGTTGCAGCAACACGCACAGCCCGGCAAGACCGTGGTGGCGGCACCTGCCTTGTTGTTCGGTGCTCGCCTGGCCCAGGAATTGTGGGGGCTGACGCTGGCGACCGTTCATTTGCAACCGATTGGCCTGCCCAGCCGGCACACAGCATACGTGCCGCATCCTCTTTTCATGGCCACTGCCTCCTGGCCTGGCTGGTGGCAGCGTCTGGCTCAGCGGGCCGGCAGCCTGTTGATGGATCGTTGGCTGGCGGCGGGCTTGAACCGCCAGCGGCGCCTGTTGGGCCTGCCGCCAGTGCGGCGTTTGCTGGAGTGGTGGAACTCGCCGCAGTGCGTCATCGGGTTGTTTCCATCCTGGTTCGCGCCGCCGCAGCCCGACTGGCCGCCGCAAGCGGTGTTGGCAGATTTCCCCCGCTTCGATGAATCCGGCGTGCAGCAGCTCGATGCCGAGGCGGTCGATTTTCTCGCCGCCGGGCCGCCGCCGATTGTCTTCACGCCAGGCTCAGGAATGCAGCATGCTCACAGGTTCTTCGAGGTCTCGGCTGAGGTCTGCCGCAGGCTGAGAGAGCGCGGCGTGCTGCTCTCTCGGCATGCGGGTCAGATTCCAGCGCACTTGCCGCCGGGCGTGAAGTGGTTCAGTTACCTTCCCTTCAGTTGGATTCTGCCCCGCGCGCGGGCGGTGGTGCATCACGGCGGCGTCGGCTCGCTGGCGCAGGCGCTGGCGGCGGGAATCCCGCAGATCATCGTGCCCCTGGCGTACGACCAGCCCGACAATGCCGTGCGTGCTGTTCGGCTCGGGGTCGCCCGCGTGGTGCGGCCCGGGGCGTACCGGGTGAGACGTGTCGCGCGGCTGTTGCAGGAGCTGATCGGCTCCGATCAGGTCGCGCGTCGCGCTGGCGAGGCGGCCGAGCGCGTGAAAAGTGGGCCGGGCCTGGCTGCGGCCTGCCAGGCGCTGGAAGAACTGGCAGTGGGCCGTACCGCGGCATCCGGCGCGCCTTGCGGAGAAGCAGTCCCGTGAACCGATCTTGCTCAGGCCGCCCGTTGCACAACGGGCCGCGATGATGCACGGGGACGATCATCTCGGATGATCCCGCTACCTGACGTTAACGAGATCCACGTGTGGCTAGCCGAGCTGCCGCGGCTCGAGGCGCAACATGAGGAACTCCAGGCCGTGTTGAATGCCGAGGAGCGAGCGAGGGCTAACCGGATGTTGCGGGCGTCGCAGCGGAGGCAGTACACGCTCTGTCGCGGCGTGCTGCGAATGCTGCTGGCCGCCTATACGGGTCAGAGGCCCGAGGCGGTGGAGTTTGCCTATGGTCCCTGGGACAAGCCCCTGGCAGCGGGGCAGCTTGCCGAAGCGCACCTCGAGTTCAACCTGGCCCATTCCGGCGAGCTGGCAGTGTACGCCGTGACGCAGGGAAGGCGCGTGGGGGTGGACGTCGAGTGCGCACGAGAGGTTCCCGAGGCAGAGCAGATTGTGGCCCGCCATTTTGCCGCCGAAGAATGCACCGCCTGGCAGCAGCTTGCCGCCGAGGAGCGGCTGGCCGCCTTTTTCAGGGTCTGGACCCGCCGAGAGGCATTCGCCAAGGCCACGGGGCAGGGGCTGGGCCAGGGCTGGTCAGAGT
>JAIMBC010000066.1 GCA_023511675.1 Pirellulales bacterium | reverse complement strand
TTTTTTTTTTCAAGCATAAGACGGCATACGAGCTGAGCGCTAGTCTCGTGGGCTCGGATATGTTTATAAGAGACAGGGGGCTCGGCGTCCGGCATTGCTTTGTCATCCGGCGTGGCCGCGCTTGGCGGCGTAGCCGATCTGACGCCGTCTGCCGCCGCTGGGGCAGGCTCTTCTGCCCTAACGGCGGGCATGCCCGCTTCACGAATGGCAGGGCACAACAGGGCCAGGAAGAATATGGCAATTCCGCCAGGACCAAGCCGCGTACACATGACACCCTCTGCGACACTTATCCCCCATGTTCCAGTCATCAGCATAGCGAGAATGGGCCGCCAGAAAAGAGCGATCCCACGCACAACGGCTGCCTCAGCTTGCCGTGGTAAGGCGACACCACCGGCGCCTCAGGTCTATCAGAGGCGCGGGCAGGACGCCGCCAGAAGCCAGAGGCACGCTGCCCGCGGTGTTGCGGCGTGTGGCCGAAGCCCGGCCCTCCGCCCATTCTCCTGCATGGTTGCAGACTCTGTCGCAGCTTGCCGCCGCGGCTGCACGGCGGCTCTGCGCCCTGTGATCGATTGGTCCGGTTGGCGGCTAAGGCGGCGGCACGTTCTGCCGGAGATGCCGGCAGGCCTGCACGAGGTCTGCCTTTACGCCGCCTGGTGCCATGCGTGATGAACGGCTCTCCGCTGCGTGCTGCTGCCTGGCTGGGCGCAGGGTTGATTTGGCGGCCAGAGGTCGGCTAACATAAATGGCAGTCGATGCGTGGCTATGCGCGCGTCGCCCCGCCGCTGTCGTTGTTGCGCGGCCGTGCCCCGCCGCCTGCGCGATGGCACTTGTTCGAACTGCCCCGCCCAGGGTGCCGGAACATCGCGCCATGAGGAACAGCTCCCTCAGCCATTCTTGCCCATTCACGGCCCGAAATGCGGGTTCGAGCCAGCAGATCCCCGGAGCAGGCCCTCGCCTTGTGCCGCTGTGGTTGCTCTGCGTTTCGTGCGTGATCGCGGCCGGCGTGGAAGGAGTATCGCGCGCGTGGGCTGATATGCCTGCCGCAGGTGAAGCGGCAGCGTCACGCGAGTCTGCCGGGTCCTCCAGCGAGGCCCTGGCGGTCGAGCCTAGCCGGATCGAGCTGCACGACCTGTTTGCCGGCCGGCAGTTGCTCGTCACGTGTTACGGTTCAGACGCCACGCGGGCTGCGCGGTACGCCAGCGCCGATCCGCGTGTTGCCGAGGTGGATGCCGCGGGCTACGTCTCTGCGCGTGGCAGCGGGGAGACGGAGATCAGCGTGCGGGTTGGGGAGGCGGAGTGCACGGTGCGTGTCGTCGTGTCGGCAGTGGGCGAGGGTGGGGTGGACTTTGCCAACGAGATCGTGCCCATCTTCAGCCGCTATGGCTGCAACAGCGGCGGCTGCCATGGCAAGGCGAGCGGGCAGAATGGCTTTCGGCTTTCGCTGTTTGGGTTTGATGCGGGGTTCGACTATCAGGCGCTGGTGCAACAGGCGCGTGGACGGCGTGTCTTCCCCGCGGCAGCGGAGCGGAGCCTGCTGTTGCTCAAGGCCACGGGACAGGTGCCGCACGGGGGGGGCAAGCGGTTTGAGCCGGAGAGCGAGGCGTATGGGCAGCTTGTGCGCTGGATCAGGGAGGGATTGCCTGCGGCGAGGCCGGACGCGCCACGCTTGCAGGGCGTGGAGGTTCTACCAGCGCAGGCCGTGTTGCAACCTGGCAAGACGCAGCAGCTTTGCGTGCTGGCGCACTATTCGGACGGCTCGGTGCGTGATGTGACCCGCCGTTGCGAGTATGCCAGCAACCTCGATGTGGTGGCCAGTATTGATGCAGAGGGGCTGGTGGCGGCGGCCGGCAAGGTGGGAGAGGCGGCGATCATGGCTCGCTACCTGGGGCAGGTGGCGGTGTGCCGGGTGCTGGTACCGCGGAGTGCGCCGCTAGCGGAGATCGCGGGTTTCGAGCCGGCGAATTATGTGGATCGGCTGTGTGCGGAGAAGTGGAAGAAGCTGGGCCTGCTTCCCTCGCCGCCGTGCGACGATGCGGCCTTTTTGCGCCGCGTCACGCTCGATGTGTGCGGCAGGCTGCCCACGGTGGAAGAGGTGCGGGCATTTCTTTCGCTGACAGACCGGGACAAGCGAGTGCAGGCTGTGGAGCGGCTGCTGGCGAGCGAAGATCATGCCGCCTTCATGGCGATGCGTTGGGGTACGATCTTGCGCAATTCGCATCTGGCAGGGTCGGAGCGTGCCGCCTATGCCTTTCATAACTGGCTGAAGGATCTGTTTGCGCGCAATCGCCCTTACGACGAACTGGTACGGGGCGTGGTAGCCGCGGCGGGCGAGTGGCAGGATGCGCCGGCCATCAACTGGTACTGGCAGATGCGAGACGACCAACTTCACCAGGTGACGGCCGATACGGCCCAGGTGTTCCTGGGGGTGCGTCTGGCGTGCGCCCGCTGCCACCATCATCCATATGAGCGGTGGAGCCAGGAGGATTATTTTGGTCTGGCAGGGTTCTTTACCAGGCTGGGCCGCAAGAGCTTCGGGGAACCGCCGCCCTATTTTGCGGCGCCGCAGCCCACTACCGGCGAGGTGAACCCCCTCACCGGCCGCACGCCGCAGCCCAAGTTCCTCAACGGCGAGTATGTCGAGTGCGGTCCCGACGAGGACCCGCGCCAGTTGCTCGTCGACTGGATGGTGCGCCCCGACAATCCGTACTTCGCCAAGGTGCTGGTGAATCGCCTGTGGGGACACTTCTTCGGCCAGGGCCTGGTGAACGAGGTGGACGATATGCGGGAGACCAACCCTCCCTCGAACCCCGAACTGCTCGATGCCCTGGCACAGGACTTCATCTCTCATGGCTTCGACCTGCGGCACATCATCCGCACGATCGTGAACAGCCGCGTGTACCAGCTCTCCAGCGAGCCCACCAGCGCCAATGCAGAAGATCGGCAGAACTTTGCCCGCTTCTACGCGCGGCGGCTGATCGCGGAGGTCCTGCTGGATGCGGTCGATGCGGCCACCGGCTCCAAAACGCGCTTTCCCAACACCAGTTCCCGCTCACGCGCCATCGATCTGCCGCACGAAGGGTTCGGCTCGTACTTCCTTGACGCCTTCGACCGCCCGCGCCGCGTCACCGGCTGCGAGTGCGAGCGCTCCAGTGCCGCCACGCTGGCCCAGGTGCTGCTGTTGGCCAATTCGGACGAGATCGAAAACAAGCTGGCTGACGGGCAGGGGCGGGTGGCCCGCGCCGTGGCCTCTGGAGCCAGCGACGAGGTGATCATCGAAGAACTCTATCTGGCTACGCTCTCCCGCTTTCCCAGCGAAGCCGAGCGGGCCCAAGCGTTGGGCTACGTGGCGGGCCAGGCCGATGCAGGGCCGGCTGCACGGCAGCAGGCCCTGCAAGATGTGTTGTGGGCGTTGCTGAACTCCAAGGAGTTCCTGTTCAATCATTGACCGTGCCAGAGACGCTGGCCGTGCCGCAGAGGTCGGCCGTATTGTACCGAGGAGCATGAGATGTTGCTGTTCACCGGCCGTGGAACCAAGACGTGCGATGGCGTGTCTCGCCGCCGTTTTCTGTGCGTGGGAAGTCTGGGCCTGGGCGGCCTCTCGCTGGCAGACCTGCTGCGGCATGAGGCGCATGCCCGCGAGGCGGGGCGGCCCGTGCGCCGCAAGAGCGTGATTCTGATCTGGCTGGCCGGCGGCCCCAGCCACCTGGACATGTACGACCTCAAGCCAGCCGCTCCGGCCGAGATTCGCGGCGAGTTCCGGCCGATTGCCACCAATGTGCCGGGTATCGAGATCAGCGAGCACCTCCCCTTGCAGGCCCAGGTGATGGACCGCATGGCGATTGTCCGTTCTGCCTGCCACACCAATGCGGGCCACGGCATGGGGTCGCAGTGGATGATGACCGGCTACCACGCCACGATCGAGGTCAACGACAACATCTATCCCTCCTGCGGCTCCGTGGCGGCGCGGCTGGCAGGTCCCAACGATCCGGCGTTGCCGGCCTACGTGAACCTGCCGCGGCCGGTGAGCTTTAGCAAGGCGGCATACCTGGGCGCCTCCTACAACCCCTTCGCTCCGGAGAGCGACCCCAACGATCCCAACTTCCAGGTCCGCAATCTCAAGTCGCCGGGCCGCGTGGACGCTGCCCGCCTCAGCCGCCGCCGCGAACTGCTCAAGTCGATCGATAACATCCGCCGTGACCTGGACACCCGCGGCGACCTGCAAAGCCTGGACAAATTCTATGTCGATGCCATGGATCTGGTAACCAGCGGCAAGGCCCAACAGGCCTTCGATATCTCCCAAGAAGACGCCGCCGTGCGCGACCGCTACGGCCGCAACGATCTGGGCCAGTGCTGTCTGCTGGCACGCCGCCTGGTCGAAGCCGGCGTGACGTTTGTGGCCATTCAGGCCGGCGGCGGTTGGGACACGCACGGCAACAATTTCCAGATCCTCAAAGAGAGCCTGCTGCCGCGCTATGATCGGGCCGTGGCAGCGCTGGTCTCGGACCTGTCCGAACGCGGCCTGCACGAGGATGTGCTGGTCATCGCCATGGGCGAGTTCGGCCGTACGCCGCGCATCAACTCCGGCGCTGGCCGCGACCACTGGCCCGGCGCCATGTCCGTCCTCTATTCCGGCGGCGGGCTGAAGATGGGACAGGTCGTCGGCAGCACCAACCGCAATGCCGAGTATCCCACCAGCCGTCCCTGCTCCCCCGGCTGCGTGCTGGCCACCGTCTACCACGTGCTGGGTATCGATTACCACCACGTGTTCTACGATCAGGCCAATCGCCCGCTGCCCGTGCTCGCGGAGGGCCAGCCCATCGCCGAGCTGGTGGGCTAATGCGGCGTTTTAGCACGCCTCCAAGGAGAGGAGAACAGGCCGGCACGGCTACGCCATCCGCAGCATGGGGTTGCGGCATGCCTGCTCCCTGCGCGGCCCGCCCCGCCAGCAGGGCTGCACCCGGCAGGCTGGCTGCCCCTGCGCTCTCGGGCACACGCGGCACCCTCCGGCTAGCCCATGCGCGATGTTGGCTGCTGCGCTTTGCGGCCCTGGCGCTCTTGCCTGCCGGGCCAGCCCAGGCCCAGTTGCCCACGCCCCGCCTCGACCGGCTGGTCCCGCTGGGAGCCGCGGCCAACTCCACGGTGGAGATCGAGGTAGCCGGCCCAGACCTGGACGGCCCTCTGGTACTGCTGGCCGATCACCCCGGCATCACCGCCGTGGCCGTGCCCGAGAAACCCAATCGCTTCGCCCTGCGCGTGGCAGCCGACGTTCCCGAGGGTACCTACGACCTGCGGCTGGCAGGACGCTGGGGCATCAGCAACCCGCGCTTGTTCGCGGTCTCACACAATCTCTCTGAACTCACCGAAAACGAACCCAATAACACGCCCCAAGAGGCACACGAGCTAGCGCTACCCTGCTACGTCAACGGACTCTCCGACGGGAACGGCGAAGATCTGTTCCGCCTCACCCTTCGCCGCGGCCAGCGCGTGGTGGCCGAATGTCTGGCCCAGCGGCTCGATTCTCCGCTGGATGCCAACCTGACCATCCTCTCCGCGGAGGGACAGGTGCTGGCCTCTGGCAGCGACGAGTACGGTCGCGACCCGCTAGCAGATTTTGTGGCCCCCGCCGATGGCACCTACTACCTGCGCCTGGCCGACCTGTCGTTCCGCGGGGGCCTCCCCTACCGCCTGCTCGTCACAGACGGGCCGCATGTAGAAAACGTCTTTCCCGCAGCGGTCGAAGCCGGCAAACCCGCCGAATTGGTGGTGCTAGGCCGCAACCTCGGCCCCCAAAGCCAGGCCTGGGAGCAGCCCGGCGGACCGCCCCTGGACGCCCTGCGCATCTCCTTCACCGCCCCCCAGCAGCTCTTGCAACAGGGCGAGTTTCTCTTTCAGGAACATCCCACCACGCATTCCGTTCTTCCCACTGCCGCCACCTGCACGCTGGTGGGCTGCCAGATCCACCCCTTCCCCGGCTGTGGAACACACCCTCAGCCCCTGCTCGTGGCAGATACGCCCGTCTCCCTGGAGGCCGAACCCAACGATAACCCCCAGCAGGCGCAGGCAACCCCTGCCACCGGCCCCCTGCTGGCCGCCGGACGGCTGCAACGCCCGCGCGATACCGATTGGTTCCAGTTCATCCCTGCGGCAGACGGCACCCACGCCATCGAAGTCTATTGCGAACGCATTGCCGGCCGGGCCGACCCGTACGTGGTGCTGCAAGATGCTCAAGGACAGCGTCTGGCTGAGTTCGACGACTTCGGCGCCCGCTATAACGCCTTTGACGGCCACGTGCGCGACCCGGTAAACACGGTGCAGCTTCGGGCAAAGCAGACATACTTTATCCTGGTGCGAGATCGCTATGGGCGAGGCGGCCCCCGCTTCCACTACGTGCTGGCCGTGCGGCCGGCCGCTCCCGACCTCTTCGCGGCGGCCATCCACAGCCAGAACCCTGGCCCCGGCGGACTCAATCTCGGCCGTGGAGGCGCAGCCTGGGTCGATGTGGTTCTACACCCAAGGGACGGCTATAACGGGCCGGTGACCATCTCTGCCGAAGGACTGCCGCCGGGTGTGCGCTTTGCCCCCACCACGCTGCGGTTCGCCACCTCGGGTAGCTTTGTGCTGTGGGCCGACGCCGATGCACCAGACTGGTCGGGCACCATCAAACTGATTGCCGAAGGAAGGCAGCAAGACCAGACCTTCCGCCGCGCGGTACGGCCCTATACACGCGTGTGGCCCGAGGCCAACATCGGCACCAGCCGGCCTACACGCGAGCTGGGACTGGCCGTGAGAGACCAGGCACCGTTCGCGCTGCGCCTCGAGCCGCCAGAACTCTCCATCAAGGCAGGCGAACAGGCCAGGCTGCTCGTCAAGGCCGTGCGCTACTGGCCCGGAGCCGACCAGCGGATTGCCCTCTCTCCCCTCGCCTTCCCGGGCGTGCTGCAAATGCAGGCGGGGGAAATTCCGCCCGGTGCCAGTGAGGCCGAAATCACCTTGACGCTCAACCAGGGCGTCCCGGAGGCAGAGTTCACCGTGGCCCTGCTGGGACAGTCGCAGGTGCCGTTCAACAAGGATCCCCAGGCTGCCAGCCGTACGCCCACGCTCGTGACATTGCCCAGCCAGCCCGTGCGTGTGCGTGTGGAGTAGAGTACCACAAAGGACACAAAGAAGAGCACCACGAGGAAGGTGACCACAAAGGGCACTACAAGAAGGTAACCACAAAGGACACAAAGAACACAAAGAAGAGGACCACAGAGGGCACAAAGAAGAGCACCACGAAGGGCGAGAAGATCACCGCAAGCAACAGAACCAACCACAAAGAACACAAAGAACACAAAGAAGAGCACCACGAAGGGCAAGAAGATCACCGCAAGCAACAGAACCAACCACAAAGGGCACAAAGGACACGAAGAAGGAGGTTACGACAAAGGGCACACGAAGCACAGAGGAGATAAAGGGTTTGTTTTGCGAGGGGAAGGGAAACAGTTTAAGGGTGTGCGTGATGCGGCTTCTGGTGCTGGCCCTGATATTCACCGCGAACTGTGTGGTAGAGTCGGTGTGCGCCGGAGATGGGGCGCTTGACGCAGCCTCCGCAGTGATCGATGTGGGACGGCGCAAGCAGCTCCTCGTCGACGATGCGGTGATTGCCGCTCAATCCAACCTGAGACGCGAGCTGGGCCGCGTGACCAAGGCCAACGGCCGCCAGCCCATCTTTACGCAGGGATGGTTCTACGGCACGGTGCTGCATGACGAAGGCTGCTTCAAGCTCTGGTGGCGCAAGCCGGCAGGCGGCTATGCCTACGCTACCTCTAAAGATGGTCTGCACTTCGAGACACAGGCGGAGCTGACGGGAATCAACTTTGCCGGAGATTACACGCTGGCCGTGACGATTGACCCACACGAAACCGATTCCGAGCATCGTTACAAGGCAGCCTACGATGCACAGGGCATGGCCGCAGGGCTGGCCCACTCAGGCGATGGCATCCACTGGCAGCCGTACAACGACGGCAGGCCCGTGACCGGCCGGGCCGCCGATACTTACAACCAAATCATCTGGGATCAAGACGCCCGCACCTACCGCTTGTTTACACGCAGCGACTTCGGCACGGCCGGTGGCGCCACAGAATGGCGCGGCACGCGGAGCATGGTCAACCGAGACATCAAGCACGACCCCACGGCGTGGCAAACAGTGCGAAGCTGGGCATTCGACCGCGAAGGTCCGCAGGAGCGCCAGCGGCGGCAGATCTACGCCCTTACTGATTGGATCTACGAGGGTATACACTTTGCTCTGATGAGCGTGTACGAATGGCCCGGAGATACCAGCGAGGGACCGGCCGACCTGCACCGCCGCCATGAGCGCGACGTGATGAACTTTTATATCGCCACCAGCCGCGATGGCGACGACTGGGACCTGCGCTGGGTCTACGAGGGCTGTCCCCTGGTGCCGCGCGGTCCCGATGGCGCCTTCGACAAGGACATCATCCTGCCCGCCTCCAGCATCGTCACACACAACGACCGCCACTGGTTGTACTACGCTGGAGGCAACGAACGTCACGGCACAGAGCAAGTGCGCTACCCGCGCCAACATGCCATCGGCCTGGCCTGGCTGCGGCTGGACGGTTTTGTGGCCCTGGCAGCAGATGCAACTGGGGGGACGTTGGTCACCAAGCCCTTTCGCCTTGAAGGGCCAGCGGTGGCCTTGAACATCGAGGCGTGCCGCGGCGAATGCCGTGTGGAAGTGCTGGACGAAGAGGGCCGCCCCCTTCCAGCGTATGCGGGCGCCGCCGCCTTGACGCAGTGCGGCGTAGACGGCTTGCGTGTTTCCCCCCGCTGGGAGGGCAAACCAGATCTACGAGCGCTCGTCGGCCAGGTGATCAGGTTGAAAATTCATCTCAAGGATGCTCGGCTCTATAGCTTCCAGGTGCTGGACGCGGCACCCTAGCCTGCCCATCCGCGCAAGGGACAAAGCTCCCCGGCACGCCGGTAACTTTGCCCCGCACGCCGACCACCACGCTGCGGGCAATGCACGTACGAAGTGGAGGGCATGTCCACAACCCTCCCCCGGGGGGCTGCAAACCTCTCGGCCTACCGTGCAGCCTGACGGCTAGCCATGCCGGAGAGAGGCGTCTGCTGTCTCTACCGCCTGTTCTCTCTCGCCTTGCCGCGGGCGGGACGCTAACACTTTGTGCAACACACCTCCACAATGCGGCCCCACCGCCGTCCGCGTTGAACATGCAGGGCAGCGCACACGCGGCAGCAGCCAGCCTATCAAGCACGCTCCGCTGCCAGCCGCCCAAATAAATGTAAACGGCTCGAGGGGGATCCGAAAACGTGCGGAGGCAATGGTACACGTGTGAAACACGAGCAGCGCACCGGCCGCACCCACCGTCGGCCAAAGCCGGCCCCACCAGGGACGCAAGACCAGCAGTCCCGCCAGGCTTAAGCCCAACCACGCAACCGTGGACACACGGTATACCAAATTCGCCGCCTTGGGGTTGGTATCGTCGAACAACAGCATGTACCGCAGCCGCTGAGCACACAGCCTAAGATATCGGCCCGGATGCTCAATGACGAACTGCCATGCCTGGGCAAACAACAGGCGCGACCGCTCCGGCTCCGTCAGTCCGCCGAACGCGCGGTAGCCCGTGGGCTTCAGCAGCACATCATCAATGTAAAGCGTCTCGCGCCGCGCCTCCCATACGGCTCGATCGATGCCTGCCAGCGTGCCATCGTGTGACTGACGCAACACCTCTGCAGAAGCCTTTGGCACTTTGTCCGTTCCCCAGCTTAGGGGATTGTTGCCCTGCCAGAAGGCGTATCCGAACGTCGACTTGACAAACACCAGTTCCCCGTGGACCCGCCAGTTCCGGTAGAGCCAAGGAGAAACCGTGACGGCACACGTGGCGGCGGCAAGGAGCAATTGTTTCCAAGGCTGCTTCTGGCCGACCCCTTCACCGTCACGCACGTTGGGGGACGTGCCAGCAGGCGGCCACGTCTTGGCCGTACGCCAGTACATCACGGCCACAAAAGGAAGGGTCAAAACCAGGATTGGATCCCACAGCAATAGCAGGCCCGCCAACGCACCCATCCCCACCGCCTTCACAGCCCCAGTCCCCCCGCGCGGCGATGCCGCCCACGCGGCCAGCAGCGTCAGGTTGAGCGTGCTCCACACCACCGTCTGCACATGTGTCACCATGTACACATGCGCGGGGTAGGCGGCGGCCCCCACGCCAGCAACCCATCCAAGGAGCCGACGCTCCGGCAGCAGAGACCAGACCAACCACACCACTCCCAGCACGAGCAGCGTGCCCGCCATACACTGCACGAGCTGGATGGCCAGCACCGCCGATGCCGAACCGACCCCAAAAGCCCAATAGGCTGCTGCCACCAATCCCGGGTAAAGCGGGGCCTGTTGCGAGGTAGGACCGAATGTGCCCAGAAAGGTAACGCTAAAGCCGCGCCCCTGAACCAGATTGGCGGCAATCTCGCCATGCTCGTACGTGGCTGCATCTTGTCGGACCGAAGGCAAAAGGCAGACGGCGCCTACCCTGGCTGCCAGGGCCGAGATGGCCAGCAGCACCAGACCTAGACAGTGCGAGCGGGGGAGCAAGGGAGACGGAATCCTGAGAGAAGGCAGTCAACTGGGGGCGGAGATTCTAGACTCTAAGGCCGCACGGGGTCCATGCACATCGCCGCGTTGGGAGTCCGCGAGTCCGCTGGTCGGCTGGGGGCGGGTGAGCTTTGTCGCTAGAGTGCTAGCGTGCAGGGATTGCTCGGGGCAACGGCGCTGGGCTTGCCGTGCCAGAGTGCAGGTCGTTTCATGCAATGGGCTCCTGCTGCTCGGCATGCGTGAGTTGCCGGAGATAGACGCTTTCTAGACGGACGGGGGCGCGTGTTCCGTTCTGAACTGCGGGAGCCTTGTACTTCTTCCGCTGGCCCGCCCGACACCGCGCTGCAACAGCCTGCCACACAGGGCCAACCCGAGGCACAGCACAGGGTGTGACAACACGTCATACCTCCCACATGGTTGATGCTGGGAGGGTGTGCGTCTGGGGTGACGAGCCGTACGACAAACTATTCTGCTGCCCGCTGGATGGTGTGGGCTGGCAACCCGCGTTGGGGAAAATGATGGCGAGGTTTGCAGAATTTGGTGAACCCATGACCGCCTGCGTGCGATAGGAAAGATAGGGGGTAATGCGTGAAAGCGGAAAGGAAGAAGTGGATTGGAAACTGGGGTTGACCCGATCTGAGAGAACAGGTAATCACCCCGCCCGCCGCGGAGAGATAGCCCCCTGGCGGCGAGAGCATGGCGTGCCCCAAAGCGAGCCTCTCTATCTAGGGTCTCCCCTACACGCCGTGCCCTGGCTTGCCAGGAAGCCCGGCATGGGAGGCTGGCGTGGCTCATTGCGGAGCCTTGCAACACGTAGCTGATGGCTGGCGGCCACCTGGGTGGCTGACGTGGGGCGCGATCGTTACGGCCACGATCTGCATGGGGTTAGGGCTGGCGGTCTGCTGGAGTCAGCCCGCAGTCGCAGCAGGGAATCGCTATCGGTCGGCGTGTGGTGCAATCCTAGTGTTGTTGGGGGCGTGCCAGCTTGCGATTGCCTGGCGGCTGGTCCAGCAGAGGCACGCACGTGCGAGGTGGGTGCCGCAACATGGCATCTTCTCCAAGGGGCGAGGCCGGCCCGGCAAACGGCTCCTTACATGGTGGTGGCGGCTGCCCGTGGAGGTGGTGCCCTTGGTGCAACTGGGCCGCTCGATGCTCGTGGGAGTGGTGGTGTGCTATTTCCTGGCGGTGTCGTTGTCTGAGCTGGAGCTGCAATACGTCTATCCTGCGGTTCTGGCAGTGTGGTACACGGTCAGTCTGGCGGTTGTGGCCCTGCCTTTGGAGTCATGGCAGCGGCTGCTACCAGCAGCAAGCTGGCCGGCCATGCGGTGGCTGGGCAGGGCGGTCACGTACCTAGCACTGGCAGTTGCCGGAATGGAGGCGGGGCTGCGGCTGCTCGACCTGGCTGGAGGCCATCGGATGCGAGCGGCCTATCTGGCTCAGTCGCTCAAGCTGCCAGCAGGGAGCGTGGTGAGGGGCCGCACTGTCAACAGCCTCGGCTATTGGGACGATGAGTTTGACGTATATCCAGCACCAGGGACCTTCCGCATCGCCGCGGTAGGCCGCGGTTCCACGCTTTGGGCACGTGGCAACGGCATGCTGGCCCTGCTCGAGCAGCGCGTCCCCGGCGTCGAGGTCTATAACTTCGGTCTGGCACACGGCACTCCGCGGGAATATGCCGCGCAGCTCGCTGGAGACGTGGCCACCCATCATCCTCACCTTGTACTGGTGTTCATCTCCACGGGTGAGGACCTGGTGGACGCCGTGCCCGCTCCCGCCTGGTCGAGCATCCGCAGCCTCCGCCTATACCAGGTGTTCTGCCAATGGGTTGGTGCCGCTGGCCGCGTCGAACCTCCTGCCCAACCTTACGAAGCAGACGAAGGTCATGGCGGCTACGAAGCCTACCTGAACCGCCGCGCGCGAACGCTGGCCCTGTTTCGCGCACCCATCGACGCGGAGGTCGAGCAACGCTGGCAGGCCGCCTTCGACGATCTGCGCCGGCTGATTCAGCATTGCAGGCAGCGCGACCTGCCCTTGGCGGTGGTCCTCGTTCCGGACGAGCTTCAGTATCGCCCCGTCGTACGCGACGCGTTGTGCCGACGCGTAGGCTGCCGGCCCGCTCAACTCGACCTCGAGCTGCCACAGCGCCGCTTGGTGCGCTTTGCCCAGCGACACGACGTGCCCACGCTGGACCTGTTGCCATACTTTCGTGCCAGCGACGAACCGCTCGCCCGCCCCGATACAGCCGGGTGGACGCCCCAGGCACACCGTCTGGCCAGCGACGCAATTGCACGTTGGCTGCAGATGCGATTTGGCGGCCTGATCGCGGCAGCAGAACACCGCGCAGCACAACACTCACCCGCCCGCCGCAGCGCCCATGCATCCAGCCCTTAACGCGTGTTCGCAGTTTCTCGCCGCAAGTCGTCGCGGCGCAAGGACTGAATCCCCACCCCAAGTCACGGCCGCATGGAAGCGATGCCTCATGTTGCCTGCGGGGCGAAATGAGTACTGCACGCACACGGGGGGAGCCTGGCGAGGCCGAGCGACCGAGAGTGTTGGTGATTGTGGGCGGAGAGGTTGCGGCAAACAGGTGGCGGGCGGGACGCCCGCGCTACCAGGGGAAACCCTTCTGCGCAGCTAGCCTGCGGCAATTGCCCGGCTTGACGGCGGGCGAGGACGCCCGCCCCCCCTGGCGGGCAACGGTTACGTGCAGGAGACGGGCAGTGGCAGATGCGCGGGCAACTCGTGCCGCTGGGGAGCGATGAGATGTGCCAAGATCTCCAGGCTGTCGATCAGACGCGGGCCCGGGCGGCTGAAATAAGCCGAGCCGTCCACTGCCCACACGCGGCGCGAACGCACGCATGGCAACTCGTCCCATCCTGGCAGCGACCTCAACAGGGGCAGGTCGCGCAGGGTCTGCTCCACGCTGTAGCCGCAGCAGGCCAGCAGCAACACCTCGGGCTGCCACTGCCGCAGTTCATGCCAGGAGATGGTTCGCGCCGGACGGCCGGCGATGCCGAGTCCCTCATGACCGCCGGCAAGCTCAACCAGTTCCGGCGTCCAATGGCCGCAACAGAACAGGGGATCGATCCATTCCAGCACGGCTACCCGGGGGCGGCGGGTGGCGTCGCCGGCGCGCCGGATGACGGCATCTCGCCGGGCGCGCAGTGGTTCGACCACGGCGTCGGCGTGCGAGGAGACGCCTGCGGCTTCTGCAACCTGCTGGATGCTTTGCAAGACCTGATCCAGGGTCACGGGCTCAAGATGGAGGACGCGCGGCTGAGTGGGCAGGCGTGCCGCGGCCTGCCGCACCTCGTCTTCGGCAACTGCACACACGTCGCAGAGGGTCTGGGTGATGATCAGGTCGGGAGCTAGCGCTGCCAGCACCGACTCATCGAGGGTATAGAGGGCGAGGCCTGTCTCCATCCGCTGGCGGACGAGCGTGTCGATCTGACGGCTGGTGGCTGCTGCGGGGATCAAGCTGCGAGTGACGTGGGGCAGCGTGCGCACCGAAGGAGGCCAATCGCATTCGTGCGTGACGCCGACCAGAGAGTTTCGCAGGCCGAGAGCGCAGACGATTTCAGTTGCGCTGGGCAGCAGGGAGACGATGCGGATCACGGTCTGGCTCGTTTGTTCCGTGCGTGCGGGTGGCGGCCCATGCGATAGTGTAGCGGGCGGCGCAGCGGGCGAGAAAACCAGCGGCAGCCGTGCATGAGTGCCGTGCGTGCCTGGCAACGCCCCTCGGTTAGGGAGAGTATGTGGTGGGGGGGACGTCCGCCCCAGGCAGATCGGCGGCGCGGCCCTGATCGGGCAGGTCAAGGTGCGAGCTGCACGCCGCAGAGAGCCTAGGGCTCGGCATTGTCGCGGATCACGGGCTCCATGGTCTTGGTGTTGCGCTCGACGGCCAGCACAACGGTGCGCTGTTCGACGCCGTCTCGGCTGCTGGCCACGGCGGGGATCACCTGGCGGCAGTTGGGCAGGCTGAACCTGACGGTGAAGGTGCCATCGGGGCGCAGCTTGACCGGCTCGCCTTGCAGGGTGACGTGGGCCTCAGGATCGGTGGCGCCGAAGACGATCAACTCGGCATCGATTTCGAAGAAGAAGTCGCGGCGCTGGGGCAGCAACGATTCGACGCCGGCACCGTAGCGGCCGACAAGCGGAGCGCCCATGGGCCGGCGCAGCCGCTCTTCGAACAGCTCTTGCAACTCCTGGCTGTGGCCTTCCGCGGCATAGCCGCCGCTGAGGGCATAGATCCGGTCGAAGTTAGCCGCCACGTCGCTCCAGTTCTGGTCGATGTTGTCGCTCGAGCCTGGCCGCGGAGTCTGCACCACGTTGCTGCGTGCGATGCAATAGAACTGCCCGCTGGAGGCCTTGTAGCCAATGTCCAGCCGATAGCGCTGCGGCGGATCCTTCACATCAATGTACCAGTTGGTCACGCCGCCATGGATGGGAATGTCGCGCAGCAGGATCTCAGCACGGCTGCCGCCTCCGGTGCTTTCCACCTGCCAAAGGCGCAAGATGGGGATGGCGCCATGCCATTCATGGGCCAGGGCCGCCTTGGCCCGGTCCACCGCCTGCCGAGAAAGCTCCCAGCAAACGTGCAGCCAATACGGATCGCGCACCAAGGCCACCAGGCGATCTCTGGGCTGGCCGTTCGTTTCATTGGAGAGTGCCGCCGCCGCCAGATCCTTCGCCTGCTGGAGGCGGGCCTTGATCATGGCCAGGCGTGCGTCCGATTTGGATTCGGCCGCCGCAGGTTGTCGCGTGCTGGCGGCGTTCTGGGCAGCGGGCTGTTTGACTGCTGCACGCCGCGCTGGCGTCGGCCGCATCCTCTTGGCGGGCGTTTTCTGCGCTGCCCGGGGCGAGCGTGCAGTAGCAGCGGGCTTGCTGCCGCGGCTATTGCTGGCACTGCGTACAGAGCCGTTTCCAGCCCGCTGGGTGGCGGTGCGCTGCTTGGGTTTGCCATTGCGCTGGCCGCGTTGCTCGGCCTTTGCCGCGCGCGGCGTGGCAGCGAGGCGTTCGGTACGCGGCTTCTTGGTTGGTCCAGCCGTACGCGCCTTTTGCGAGGAACGGGAGGCGGAACCTTGCCCGCTCACCGCGCGTGCCTTGCCGACCTTCTTCCGGGCGGGAGCTGAATTGCCCGCAGCACGCGCCGGGGGAGTCGCACTCGAGGACGGGGATGCAGGCCCCTTACTGCGGGTGCCGGTCGTTTGCGCGGAACACTGCCTGGAAGTACCGCCGCGCCGCGGAGCGGTGGGTGAACGGCGGCCTACTTCAAGCAGGGCGGTCACCAATTCGGCCTTGCACATGGCGTGCCAACCAGGCACGCCGTGCTTCTTGGCCAGGCGCGCGAGCTTGCGCTGGGAGTAGGAATTGAGGGTGCTGGCTGTCATCGGACGACGTTTCTCCCGCGTTGGCTGGCTGCCAAGCCGCTGGCAGCGTTGCCACCGCATTTGCGCGTCGTCCATGACGCCACGATTCTGGCCCCCAGCCTTTCCCACCCCCTGAGGACCCACCCAACCGACAGCACCCGGCCCAGGTTTCTGGAGGATGAACAGGGTGCCTGCGCGGCGGGCTGCGGCCGGGCGACTACTGGCCACCCAGCCATCGACCGGCCAAGCTTCAGTTTAACTGGTTTGAACGCCCTACGCAACGTTGCCCACCCGATGAACTCCAGCTTACGGAAAGCGACTTCGGCCATCACGGCTCAGGCATCAGGAGACGCAAGTCATTGGGGTAAAATAGGTAAAGTATTGCGGGGCATGGAGCGGGATTGTTGCCGCCACAGCCTGCCCTGCGCCAGCGTTGGGGGTGACTGGGCCGGCCTGCGTAAACCACATTTTGAGCCAGGTTTATGGATGCTCAGGCCACTTTGTGAAAAAATGTACGAAGTCGGTTGACACCCCCTACCAACTGAACTACATTGGCCAACTTTAACACCTTTGAGTAATTTAAGGCGCCCGCCCGAGGACCTCCCCCCATTGGTGGCGGCTGCCCAGTGGGTGAGCCGCATGACCAGCGTATTGCTGGAGATGGCCTTGCCCGCAGCCGTCGGGTTGTGGGTGGACCACTTGCTGGGTACCGGGTTTGTATTCGCCCTGGTGGGTTTTGGCATTGGGATGGTCTTGGGCGTCTGGCACTTGTTGAAGATGGCATCACAGGCGGATCGCAAGCAGGACGAACAGCGGGAAGACGCAGCAGGCGGAGGGGACGAGTGACGCGCGTTGCGAGGGTCTTGGGTGGAATTGGCCGGTGGGGTAGGCGGCGGTTGAGCGTGCGCGGGGTGTTGTTGACCATGGGGGTCGCAACCTGGTGGCTGTTGGTAGGGTTGGTGGCGTGGCTTGTCTCCGGCGGGGAGGGGCTGGGGGCGTCGTTGGCTGCGGCCGTAACATGCTGGCTGCCGGCACTGGTTTCCTTGACATTGGCGGAGTGGCTGCGCGGGCCGAAGATGTTAGCCGGGTGGCTGGGAGGAATGGCCGTCCGGCTGGGGGTGCCGCTCGGCTGCGCGGTGGCGGTCCAAGCTCGAGGGGGGTGGCTGGCTGAGGCGGGGTATTTGTACTACCTGGCGGCGTTGTATCCCTTGACGCTGCTGGTGGAGACATGGCTGTCGCTGCCGACAGAGGCCGGCATTCCGGCGGGGAGCTGAGGCATGGCTGGAGCGCTCGATCAGGAACACCTGTTAGGGCACGTGCAGGACGCCTATCACTTCGAGGTGCCGCACTTGCTGGCTGCGGATGGTCGGTGGGAGATCCCGCAGCCGTTTGGCACGGTGACCTATTTTCCGCACGGCGGTGTGCACACGTCGGGCTTTGTGATCTCCAAGTTCATGGTGTTGGAGCTGGTGGCCGCGGTGATCGTCGCCGTGGTGGCGATCCGGCTGGCGCGGCGCGCCGCAGTCACGGATCGTCCGCGCGGACGGCTGTGGAACTTTGTCGAGGCGGTGCTGCTGTTCATTCGCGACGAGGTGGCCCGTCCGGCCATCGGCCATCATGACGGGGACAAGTACCTGCCGTTCTTGTGGACGCTGTTCTTTTTCATCTTGACCTGCAACCTGCTGGGCATGATTCCCTGGCTGGGCAGCCCCACGGGGGCGATTGGCGTGACGGCCGCCCTGGCCGCCAGCACCTTTTTGGTGGTGGTGGGGTCGGGAATGGCCAAGCTAGGGCCTGTACACTTCTGGACTTCCCTCGTGCCCCACATGGACCTGCCGCTGGCGCTGGCCGTGCCGCTCAAGCCGATGATCTTCGGCATCGAGCTGTTTGGTCTGGTGGTCAAGCACTTTGTGCTTTCCGTGCGTCTGGTGGCCAACATGTTTGCCGGCCACCTCGTGCTGGCTGTGCTGGTGGCGTTCATCGGCGCCACGGCACAAAGTTTGTTGTGGTATGGCGTGATGCCGGCCAGCATCGTGGGAGCCACGTTGCTCAGCCTGTTGGAACTGTTTGTCGCCTTTCTGCAAGCCTACATTTTCACCTTTCTGTCTGCCCTGTTCATCGGCATGGCAGTCCATCCGCATTGATGAGCGCGGCTACGGCCGTCCTTGATCCCTTAACCCGAAGGAGACCTGACCTGTGAATCGATGGTTGAAGACGCTGGCACTGGCATCGATGGTGATCATGGCCGCCACTGCGCCCGCGCTGGCGCAGGCCCCCGGCACGGCCAGCCAGGCCAACCAGGGATTTAGTGTGTTTCTGGGTGCTGCCCTGGGCACGGGCCTGATCATCCTGGGCGCCGGCTTCGGCATTGGCCGGATTGGCTCCAGCGCCGTGGAAAGCATGGCCCGCCAGCCCGAAGTGGCCGGCCGCGTGCAGACAGCCATGATCATCTCCGCAGCGCTCATCGAAGGTGCCACCTTCTTCGGCCTGATCGTGTGCATTCTCAAGCAGTAGCGGCCGCTCCCCCTTGCACCGAGGAACCATCTCCATGCGGCGCAGCGTACTTGGCATCGTGGGGGCAGTGTTGCTGGGAGTGTGTCTGGTGCCCGCCTCAGCCGCGGCAGCGGCCGAAGAGGGGCCGCACCAGAACATGCCGGCCGAGGCGGAGGAGCCGGCAGCAGCTTCCGGTGCGGGGCATGGCGGCCACGGCGGCGGCCCCACCGAGCAGCTCACCCACCTCCTGGGCTGGCGCGAGGACCTGGCCCTCTGGACGCTCGTCGTGTTTCTGGTGCTGCTGGCCGTGCTCTACAAGTTCGCCTGGGGGCCCATCTGCCAGGCGCTGGAGGCGCGGGAGCGCCGCATTGCAGAACAGCTCGAGTCGGCCCAGCGCATCAATGACGAGGCCCGCAACCTGCTCGTCCAGTACCAGGAACGTCTCAACCAGGCCCAGGCCGAGGTCCGCGCCATTCTCGACGAGGCGCGACGCGACGCACAGCACACGCAACAAGAGATCCTCGCCAGGGCACGCCAGGACGCCGAGGCCGAGCTGGCCCGCGCGCGACGCGAAATCGAAATCGCCACCGCGGCCGCACTGGAGGAACTGGGCCGCGCCAGCGCCGATCTGGCCATCGAACTTGCCGGCAAGATCCTCCGCGCCCAGCTCAGCCCCGCCGATCATGCCCGCCTCATCGAAGAGGCGCTTCGCAGCTTCCCCAACCGCGTTCCCAGCAGGAACTAAAGGCATGGCCTCGGTCGGCAAGCGACAGCAATTCGATCCCGTTGCCGCCCAGGTGGCTGCGGTCTACGCCCGCGCCTTGCTCGGCGCCGCCGAGAAGACCGGCCAGACCGAAGAAGCGCTCGAGGAGCTGGACCTGCTCGTCGAGGAGGTGCTCGATCCCTATCCCCAGTTCGAGGCCGTGCTGGTCTCGGATGTCATCGCGGCGGAGGAGAAGCTGGGCATTCTCGACCGCACGCTCAAGGGCCGGATCGGCAACCTGTTGCTGAACTTTCTCAAGGTGACGGCCCATCACGGGCGGTTGGGCTTGCTACGTGCCATCCGACAGGCCGCGCACCAGTTGTATGATGAGCTGCGCGGCCGCGTCGCCGTGCAGGTGGCCACGGCCGCACCGCTGGAAGACGGATTGGCAGGCCGCCTCGTCGAGCGGCTGCGGGAGATGACCGGCGGGGAACCCCAGTTGTCTCAAACCGTCGATCCCGACTTGATTGGAGGCGTGGTGTTGCGCATCGGCGACACGCTGTATGACGGCTCCGTCGCCGCCCGCCTCAAACAGCTCCGCGCTCAGATGATCCAGAGGAGTGTCCATGAGATTCAAAGCCGGCGAGATCGCTTCCGTTCTGCAAGCGGAAATTGAGCACTACCAGGCGCAGATCGACGTGCGCGAGGTAGGCCGCGTCCTGGAAGTGGGCGACGGCATTGCCCGCGTGTACGGCCTCTCGGGCGTGATGTCGGGAGAAATGGTGACCTTCCCTAACGGGGTCACCGGCCTGGCCTTCAACCTCGAAGAGCAGTCGGTGGGCATCATCATCCTGGGAGACTATCTCTCGATCAACGAGGGGGACGAGGTGCGCAGCACCGGGCAGTTGCTCAGCGTGCCGGTGGGAGACGCGGTGATCGGCCGGGTGGTGGATCCGCTGGGCAATCCCCTGGACGACAAGGGGCCCATCGTGTCGGCGGAGCGGCGGCCCGTGGAGTTTACGGCCCCAGGCGTGGCCTTGCGGCAGCCGGTGCGCGAGCCATTGCAGACGGGCATCAAGGCCATCGACGCGATGACGCCCATCGGCCGCGGGCAGCGCGAGTTGATCATTGGCGACCGCAAGACGGGCAAGACGGCCATCTGCATCGACACGATCATCAATCAGCGCGACAGCGGGGTGAAGTGCTTCTACGTGGCCATCGGGCAGAAAGAGTCCACGGTGGCCGGAGTGATCGATGCCTTGCGCCGATACGGAGCGATGGACTACACCACCGTGGTGGTCTCGGGTGCCAGTTCGCCGGCGCCCTTGCAGTACATTGCGCCTTATTCGGGCACGGCCATGGCCGAGTACTTCATGTACAAGGGCCAGCACGCGCTGATCGTGTATGACGATTTGTCCAAGCAGGCGGTGGCCTATCGGCAGCTCTCGCTGCTGATGCGGCGGCCGCCCGGCCGCGAGGCCTATCCAGGAGACGTGTTCTACTGCCACAGCCGCCTGCTGGAGCGTTCGGCCAAGCTGAGCGATGCCATGGGGGGCGGCTCGCTCACATCGCTACCCATCATCGAGACGCTGGAGGGTGAGGTTTCGGCATACATTCCCACCAACGTGATTTCGATTACGGACGGACAGATCTACTTGCAGCCGGACCTGTTCTTTGCCGGCCAGCGGCCGGCCATGAACGTGGGGATCTCGGTGTCTCGCGTGGGCGGGGCGGCGCAGATCCAGGCCATGAAGCGGGTAGCGGGCGGCTTGCGGCTGGATCTGGCGGCATTCCGCGAGCTGGAGGCCTTCGCCCAGCTCGGTACCGACCTCGATGCCGCCACGCAAGCCCGCCTCGACCGCGGCTATCGCATGACCGAGCTGTTGAAACAGGGGCAGTATCAGCCCATGCACGTGGCCGATCAGGTCATGAGCATCTACGCCGGCACGCGTGGCCATCTGGACAAGATCCCGCGCGAGCGCGTCGCCGAATGGGAACAGGACTTCTTGCAGTTCATGCGCGAGCAGAAACCTGAAATCCGCAACAAGATCATCCAGACCAACCGTCTGGACGAGGAGACCGAGCAGGCCTTGCAAGCGGCGATTGCGGAGTTCCAGGCCCAGTTCGCGGTCAAGCAGCCGGTCGCCGGCGTGCGGGGGTAGCGCATGGCCAAGGCACGTGCCCTCGACAAACGCCGCCGCTCCATCCGCAACATCCGCAAGATCACCCGGACCATGGAGCTGATCGCCACGGCCCGCTTCAAGCGGGCCATGGACCGGGCCCACGCCGCCACGGCCTACACCCGCCGCATGACCGCCCTGGTGGCCGACCTGGCGCGCAGCGGGCTGGAGGTCAGCCATCCCCTCCTGGCCGGCCGCAGCGAGACACGCTCGGCTATCCTGCTGGTGCTGACGGCCAATCGCGGCCTGTGCGGCGGCTACAATGGCAATGTGCAACGGGCAGCCGTGGCCCGGCTTGCGGAGTTGCAGGCCACGGTGCCGCAGGTGGCGCTGGAGGTTTCCGGCAAGCGAGGCCTGGCCTTCTTTCGCTACCGCAAACAGCCCGTCCAAGAAAGCTTCACCCACTTTGAAGACAAGCCCGCCTTCGCTGAGGTGGAGCTGCTCGCCAACCGCTACCTGGATGCCTACGCCCTCGGCCAGTTGGACCGGCTCGACGTCGCCTACACCCGCTTCGAAGGCATCGGCAAGCAGGTGGCCACCGTTGAAACGCTGCTGCCGCTGGAGTCTCTTGCCGGTGCCGATGGAGGTGCAGCGCCCGGCGAGTCGCAGTACGAGTTTCTCCCCTCGGCCGAGAGCATTCTGGAAGAGGTTGTCCCGGCCAGCTTCAAGATCAAGCTCTTCAAGTGCTTCCTCGATGCCGCCGTGAGCGAACAGATTGCACGCATGGTGGCCATGAAAAGCGCTACCGAAAACGCCACCAAGTTGATCCGCCAGATCTCCATGACCTACAACCGCGCCCGCCAGTCTCAGATCACCGCCGAAATCCTCGAGGTGCTGGGCGGCGCCGAAGCGCTCAAGGGATAACCGCCATGATCCATGCCAGCGCAGCACGACCCAACATCGGCCGCATCACTCAGGTGATCGGCTCCACCTTCGACGCCGAATTCTCCGAAGACCGCCTGCCCGCCCTCTACAACGCCATCCGCGTGGAGGGGGAACACAAGGGCATCACCATCCGGCTCACGGGAGAGGTGCAGCAGCACCTCGGCGGAGGCCGCGTTCGCTGCGTGGCCCTCGGCAGCACGGACGGCCTGATGCGCGGCCAGGAGTGTATCGATACGGGCGGCCCCGTACGCGTGCCCGTGGGCAAAGAAACCCTCGGCCGCGTGTTCAACCTGATCGGCGAGCCCATCGATGGCCGCGGACCGGTGGAGGCCAAGGAATACTGGCCCATCCACCGGGATCCCCCCAAGGTGACGGAACTGTCTACCAAGACCGAGCTGTTTGAGACGGGCATCAAGGTCATCGACCTGCTCACGCCCTTCGTCCGCGGCGGCAAGGCCGGGCTGTTCGGCGGAGCTGGCCTGGGCAAAACGGTGATCCTTACCGAACTCATTGCCCGCATCGCCAGTGCCCACGGCGGCTACTCCGTTTTCGCCGGCGTGGGAGAGCGCACCCGCGAAGGCACCGACCTCTGGCTGGAAATGCAAGAAGCCAAGATCGGCGATACCGGCCGCCACGTCATCGAACAAACGTGCATGGTCTTCGGCCAGATGAACGAGCCGCCCGGCGCACGCCTACGTGTGGCCCTCTCTGCC
Source organism: Pirellulales bacterium (assembly GCA_023511675.1). Classification (GTDB taxonomy): domain Bacteria; phylum Planctomycetota; class Planctomycetia; order Pirellulales; family JAIMBC01; genus JAIMBC01. Next base: position 822 of record JAIMBC010000066.1, on the reverse strand, counting down.
CTCACCATGGCGGAGTACTTTCGCGACATGACGGGGGCGGATACGCTGCTGTTCATCGACAACATCTTCCGCTTCTCTCAGGCGGGAAGCGAGGTTTCCGCCCTGCTGGGCCGAATGCCCTCTGCAGTGGGCTACCAACCCACACTCGCCACCGAAATGGGCGCCCTGCAAGAACGCATCGCCTCCACGGTCAAGGGCGCTATCACCTCGGTGCAAGCCGTCTACGTGCCCGCCGACGACCCCACCGACCCTGCTCCGGCCACCGCCTTCGGCAATCTGGATGCCTTCATCTACCTGGAACGCTCGATCAGCGAAAAGGGCATCTACCCCGCCGTGGATCCGCTGGCCTCCTCCAGCCGCATCCTCGACCCGCAGTACGTGGGCGCACGCCACTACGCCGTGGCCCGCCGCGTGCAGCGCACCTTGCAACGCTACCGAGAGCTGCAAGACATCATCGCCATCCTGGGCGTGGACGAACTCTCGGAACAGGACAAGCTCGTCGTGCATCGCGCTCGCCGCATCGAACGATTCCTCTCCCAGCCGTTCCTGGTGGCCGAGGCCTTCACCGGCAAACCGGGAGAAATCACCAAGCTGGAAGATACCATCCGCAGCTTCGAAGAACTCTGCGACGGCAAGTGGGACCACCTGCCGGAAGCCGCCTTCATGTACGTGGGTCCCATCGAGCAAGCCGAAGAGCAGGCCAAGAAGATGAACCGCTAACCCGCCACCACCCATGGCAGACCCTTCGCCCTCCTCCCACTACCAGCAGGCCATGCGCTGCGCCGTGGTCACGCCCGAAGCCACCGTGCTGGACGAAACGGT
>JAIMBC010000065.1 GCA_023511675.1 Pirellulales bacterium | reverse complement strand
TTATCGGCCAGTGTTACGGTTCCCAGTCGCGCATCAGCACGCTCGATCCGCACGCGAACGGCCCTGTAATGGCTCGTAGCCCCCGCGGCCAGGGCCTGGCTCGGGTTATCGTTGCTCACGTAGTACACATCTACCCTTTGCTGCCAGGTGGCGAAATGCCCATCCGAGATGCGAAAGGCAGGATGGCGCATGCCGCCGGTGCCATTGTCTTGTCCCAGGGGAATTTTCCAGCGGTCTTGTGGAGGCTTGGCGGTATAACCGACGTAGTCGTCCAGGTCGTCAAATGCCTGCCGGCCCGCCTTGGCCTCGATCGAATTGGGACCGAGCGGCCATTGATACGGTGTAACTCCCGCTTCCATGTACTGCTGTGAGGCGATCTCGTCGAGCAACTGCAAGGCCATCCCCGCCGCCACAGTGCGATCTTCAGCCGATTGCGCTGCTTGCAGAGAACTGTGCGTCGCTAACAATAAGGCCGTGCCCGCCAGCCCTAACACCGCCAGGCCGACCGTGGCCTCGGTTAGCGTAAATGCCGCACGTTTCGCCAGGGATTGGGGCCACCTAGGGAGCATGGTTGACGCGACAGCGGCCTCTGACACATGCACAAGCTGGGCTGGACACGACAAAAAAAGGGTGCGGCGGGGTCCCCTCAAGTTCCCAGCTTTCCCCGCCGCCCCCACGACCAGCGCCCCTCCCCAAAGGCGTGGTTCCACATCAAATCTAGTTCATGGCATCCCGGGGTCAAATGCGGCCAATCCCGATGCCTGGCCCCGTGCCCTGTGTCTGGCGGCCTAGCATCCAAATACCTGCACCCCGATTGGGGGCAAGCGAATCTACCATCGAATGCCGGAGCATCCGCGCGCTTGAATCATCCACTACCTGCCGCCGGGAGCATGCCTTAGCTGCAAGCCGCCGATCGCTTCGCCCGTGGCTTGCCCCACATTTCCACGAACACCACGGCCCCCCCAAGCGCCCCGCCAGCCCCAACAGCGCGTGCTGCCTGAGAATTAGGGCCCGCACGCACGCGATCTGGCAGCCCTACGCTGGTGCTTTGAGCAATCAGGCGTTTCGGGCTGGGTAGGCACGTACGGAGCGGCATGGCTGGCGGTATAATCGGCAGAGCAGCCCTCGGCGAAGCCTTTCCTTCTGCATGCGGCTGCCGCGCGGAAACCCCGGCGGCGGCCTACGCGCTGCGTGCCGTGCTTGAGGGAGTTGCCGCGGCGGATCGTAGCGTTTGGCCTAGGGAGAGAGTAGCCTGTCGACGGCCTACAATCGTTTGTCATGCTAACGGGCTTGTGCGGTGTGCCGTAAGCGGAGCAGACAGCCGCAGATCCCGGAAGCCTAGTGAGGCTTGGCTGAAGTGAGTTGAAGGGCACGGGCATGTGGCGGCACGGCCAGCGCGCCTCGGGACGGCGCGCAAGCCGGAAGAGGGATGGCAGAGGGCATTCCGCCGAGGAGCGTGTACTTGTGAATGGGTAGAAGCTGCTCATGCGATGTGCTGGCTTGATTGTGTGCGGCGGCGAGAGCAGGCGGATGGGCCGCCCCAAGGCGCTGTTGCCATTCGGTCCGGAGTGCATGCTGCAACGAGTCGTCCGTCTGCTGGGAAGCGTGGCCCGGCCGCTGGTGGTGGTGGCAGCGCGCGGGCAAGAGCTGCCTGAGCTGGCCGAGGACATTCGCGTGGTGCGAGACCGGCATGCGGGGCGCGGTCCGCTGGAGGGGCTGGCGGTGGGCATGGCTGCCCTTGCGGGCGAGGTGGAGATTGCCTATGCGACGAGTTGCGACGTGCCGCTGCTTGTGCCGGCAGTCGTGCAGCGCCTGGTGGAACTTGTGGAGGGGTACGATGTGGTCGTACCGCGTACAGAAGGGTTCTATCATCCCCTGGCTGCGGTGTACCGGACCGGCGTATTGCCGGAGATCGAGGCACTGCTGGCCGCGGACCGATTACGGCCGGTCTATCTGTTCGAACGGGTCAGGGTGCGTGAGGTGGCACCGCAGGAGCTGATCGACCTGGATCCCACGCTGGCCACGCTGCGCAATCTGAACGATCCCCAAGATTACCAGCGAGCCCTTGAAGAGGCAGGGCTGGACGGGTGAGCAACGCACACAGGGCGCGGAGCCACCCTGTTCGTACCGAGCAGATTCACATGTTCGTAGCGACCCGGTTCATCGTGATCAGACTCATCCGGTCTGAGCGAAGCTTGAGATGGGCCCATCCATCGTCTGGGCGGTCTGATCTGCCCGGCCTCTAAACGCCGCTGGCGCCGAGGGCTGCGGCAAGCAGTGCAAAATACAGGCACATCAGCATTATCAAACCCAGGCTTACCAACTTACCGATAATGCCGCAAATGTAGCCTACCTGGGTGACACCCATGCCCGCAGGATCCATCCCGCCTCGCCGCATGGCGTTCAAATCAGCGGCGCCCATGCTCCAGGCACACGGCCCCAGCACCACTCCCAGGGGACACAGTGCCAGGCTCAGAATGCCAAGCACCAGAATCAGGCTGCCCCGGTGTGGCCGTCTCCACCGGGCGCCGCCCATGCCCAAACTGCTACCGGCTGCATAGCCCGCTACGCCGGGCACCTGAAACAGGGAGCCGGTCCCCGCCTGGTAGAGCGGCGGCTGCTGGTATGCCGGCGCTTCTTGAATTGCAAGGGGTACCGCTTCAGGACCCTGGCCCCACGCGGGATTGTTTGGCGGCGCCCCGCCGGGGTGCGGCATGCCTGCATGTGGGTTATGAGTCGTGGGCAGCGTGCCCGGTCCCAATGCTGACGATGGTCCGGCACGTCGGGCAGCGAACACGCTGGCCTGCTGGCCCATCAGGGCAGTTGATTACGGCATGACATGCGGGGCATTTTACAATTGCTGGCATGGCCCTCGATTACCTCCCGCCGGCCTGACCGCCGCCTCTCTCCCAAGGCTAAAGCCTTTCTGACATCCCCATTTCAAGTTGCACGCTCCCAGATGCCGATACTGCTAGCCGAGCGCGCCGTTTCGGCCAGGGGCGGAGGTCTTCGCCGATATGCGAGTGATCGTGAACGGCATGCCCGTGCTGCGGCAGCGGACGGGCATCGGCCAGTATAGCAGCTATCTTCTCAGGGCGCTGGCCGCTGTGGGGCGGCTGGAAGAGATCGGTGTGTTCGACGGCAGACGCGTGCAATCGCTGCCTGAGTTCGATCGCCACTGTCAAGTCCGGCCGATGCGCTGGCCCGGTTGGCTTCAACGTTGTGCCCGGCACGCCACGTATCCCCTGCGCCGCGCGGTCGACGCCTGGCACGCAGCTCGGCTACAACGGCAGACCGCAAGCGGCCGCTGGACGCTGTACCACGAAACGTGCTACGTGGCTCCACGTTGCGGGCTGCCGCTGGTGGTCACCGTCCACGACCTGTGCCACGTGAGGTTTCCTCAATTTGTGCCATCAGCTCGCCGACGCTGGTTGGAGCTGCGGCTCGCCGAGACGCTCCGGCGGGCAAGCGCTGTGCTGGCTGACAGCCATTTCACGCGACGCGAGTTGCTGCACTTCTACCCCTGGCTAGATGCGCAGCGTGTGCTGGTGGCACATCTAGGAGTCGATCGGCAGCAATTCCGGCCGCGAGCCAGGGAGGAGATCTCGCAATTGCGAAGGCGCTACTGCCTGCCGCCACGGTTTATCCTCTACACGGGTACGTTGGAGCCGCGCAAGAACCTCCAGGGCCTGCTCGAGGCCTACTGCATGCTGCGGCCTGGGGTGCAGAGAGAGTATCCCCTGGTGCTAGCGGGGGCGTTGGGATGGCACGATGGGGTGTTTCGCAGCAGGCTGCACAAGCTGAGAGATCAAGGGATGCTGCGCGAGCTGGGTTATGTACCTCAGTCTCAGCTTGGCCCGTTGATGGCGGCAGCAACCGTGTTCTGTTTCCCCAGCCTGTACGAGGGATTTGGTCTGCCGCCGCTGGAAGCGGCCTCCTGCGGTACGCCCGTGCTTTGCTCTCATACCGCCAGCCTGCCCGAGGTCATGGGCGACGCCGCCTGGTATGTCGATCCCCTATCACCGGGCGCCATTGCCACGAGCTTGGAACGGCTGCTGGACGACCCGGCTCTGCGCGCCACGCTGCGAGAACGCGGCCTGGCCCTTGCGGGCCAATACACGTGGGAGGCCTGCGCCCAGCAAACACTCAAGGCATATCGCGCGGCGGCGTAACAGGCAGAGAAACTAGCATGCAGCGACGCACAAGCGGCAGGGAAGCACGAGGAAGCGTCATACTCACCAGTATCACCGAGCAGCATCACGCCGCAGCATCACACACAGCGGGGCCCACGCAGCGGCGGCAAACACCGCGTTCACACGGGGCAGGGGCGTCCATCGCAAGATTACAGCGTGGTTGAACGTGCAGAGCATGCCTGCGGCAGCGACTGCTAGCAATCGAGCATGCATACCAGGGAGCCGAGCATGAGGCAAGCCAGCGCATCGCAATCTGCTGCCGCTTCGGCAGCGCGGCTTTCGCGTCACTGGGGGGCGAAGTTACCGGGGCGTGGTACGGCCAGCCCGGACGAGGTTTGGGCGATTGGGCGCGCCGGGCGTGTTCTCAAGCGCTCGCTGGACATCACCGTGGCACTGATTGGTCTTGCCTTGGGCGGTCTGGCTGTGTTACTCATGGCCCTGCCGCTCAAGGCCTGTGGCGGCAGGCTTGATCTCAAGCGAGAGACGCGCGTGGGTCTGGGCGGAAAGCGATTCCAGGCGTACCGATTGCGTGCCGGTAAGGGGCGGTGGATCGGCTGGTGGCAGCATTTCGGCCTCGATCGCGTCTTGTGGCTCATCAACGTGCTGCGCGGCGAGATGAGTTTGGTAGGCCCCTGGCCGATGCGTGTGGAGCTTCTCGACCTGCCGGATGTTGTAGCGTTCGAAAGGTACCGCGTGCCGCCCGGTCTGTGCAGTTGGGCGCAGGTCAACGGCATCCGCCGCGACGCGCCGGCTGCAATCAGCCTGGAATACGACCTGTACTACATACGCAACTGGTCTTTCTTGCTGGATCTCTTCATCCTGGCGGTCGCACCATTCAGGCTGTTTGTGGGTAAGCATGGCTGTTGATGCCTTGCCACATCGCTTGCGCGGGCCTTGGATCTGGCTGCTGTTGGCCATGGCCGCTACCGCAGCATTGCAAGCGGCTGTGGCGGCGCGCTCTCCCATCATCGCCAAGGATGGCATCCGCTTCATCCGTATTGCCCGCGCCCTCGAGCGCCACCCCCGCGCTGTAATGCAGCAAGAGGATCAGCACCCTGGCTACCCCGCACTGATCTCTCTTGCGTATCGTTGGCTACCACGGGGAGTGGGGGGAGACGCGCGGCAGCGGTGGGAGTTAGCGGCACGGCTGCCTGCCATGCTTGCCGGTATAGCCTGCGTGGGGTTGGTCTGGCTGTTGGCACGCCGCATGTTCGATGCGCGCATTGCCATGGTGGCCGCACTGCTGATCGTGCCGCTGCCCCTGTTTCGTCGCAATGCCAGCGACACGCTGAGCGACACGCCTCATCTGGCCTGCTACCTGGCAGCGGCGTGGCTGGCCTGTGAGGGCTTTGCCGCGAGCGGCTCGCAGAGGCGGCGTGTCCTCTCTCTGGCTGGCAGCGGGCTGGCCAGCGGTTTGGCCTTCTGGATTCGGCCTGAGGGGCTGAGCGTGGCGCTGGTGGCAACGCTGGTGGCGTGCGGCTGGTGGCTGGGCGTGCGTCTGGCGGCACGGCACGCGTCAGCGGAAGCCAGAGAGGTGGCCGAGGCTGGTCCGCCTGCGCCACGGCTGGCCTGGGCGTTGCTGGTGTGCGGCACGGCCACGCTGGTTGTGGTGCCATACGTTGTCCTGGCGGGAAAGCTTACCAGCAAGAAGAATCCGCTGGCACGGCCGGCTTCGCACCTGACAGCCGCCGCCATGCCGCCAGTCGGACCAAGCCGGGATGTGATACAAGGGGAGGGAGGGGACATCCCTCCCGCGACGAGCGGCGACGCGCTACCGGGGACAGCCCGCTCCACGGTACAGGCACGCGCCGGCGGAATGGGGCGGTTGGCTGCGGGAAAAGCTTCCCTCCAGGCTTTAGCGGGAGGGATGCTGCCCCGCGCGCACCTCGCCATTGACCTGACTGTACAGACCGCGTCGGAAGGTGCGCCTGGTGACGCATCCTTACATCCCTTCCGCAGCGCGTCAGGGGAGGCACGGGATCACCTTCCCGCACCTGCCGCCAAGGGCGTGCGAGCCGAAGCGGCAACGGCACGCGGTAGCACTGCGCTGCGCCAGATCGGTATCCTGGCAGAGCCAGCGGCAGGGGAGCGGCATGCCGATGAGCTGGAGCGTCCCGCAGGGTTCTGGAGTACGCTTGCGGTCGGGTTATACCAATTCGGCCGCGAGGGATGCGAAGGTCTGATGTACTTCTTGTTGGTGCCCCTTGCGGCAGGGCACTTTGCCCCCGGCCGGCCACGGCCCCAGAGGGCAGCCTTCTGGTTCCTGGTGGTGCTGGCGGCCTGGCATTTTGCGCTGTTGATCGCGCTCTATGTCTGGGCAGGGTACATCAGCCATCGGCACATGATGCCATTGATTGCCATCGGCTTGCCCTGCACGGCAGCAGGCACGATCTGGCTGGCGGAGTGGCTCGCTCGCTGGGGCGAACGCTTGCTGGGCTGGGTCCCTGCGAGCGAAAGCGGCCGCTGGCTGCTGCCCTCGTTGGTCTGCATCATGTTGATTTCCATGCTGCCCAAATGTCTCGAACCCGGCTACCTCACGCATCGATCGGTGGTTGCGGCAGCGCGCTGGATCCATCGGCACGCACAACCGGGCGAAGCCGTGCTGGCCACCTCTAGCTACGTGCGTTATTACTCGGGCCTGCCGGGCCTGCTGCTGGGCGTGGAGGCACGCGATCTACAAGGCGCCCTCGGTGCCGCTCCTAAACCGCAGGGCTGGGACTACCTGGTGCTGGAGGTGGACCGTCGGCACTTTGATGAAACGGCCCAGCGGCTGCAACGCGCCGGTTACCGGCAGGTCTTGTGCCTGCCGGCTCACACCAGATACCCTTGGCTGGAGGTGGTGCTGTTGCGGGGTGGGGGGAGTTTCCCCGCGCTGCGGCCGCCCGCGGCCCAACCTGCCAGCGGCGGCAGTTCCTCGGGCGTTCGGCGCTAGTTGCGGCCGAGCCATCCATCCGCCTCTGGCGGAAAAACTCGCACACTGACGCGCCGCGTATTTCAACGACCTCCTCGGCGGCCGCATTTTCTGCCAGGCCGTACCTGCGCCCAACAGGCTCACGGTTCTGGCCAGCCCCTTGCTGGCCCCTCTGGCCGCCACGCATTATGGTGCAGAAATGGTGGAACATCTCGCTGGCAATCATCCCCGGCACGCCTTGATTACAGGCGCAGGCGGCGGCCTCGGCCGTGCTCTGGCGGAACAGCTTGCCCGCCGCGGCTGGCTTATCGCCCTGGCCGACGTGGACGAGGCCTCAGCCGCTGCCACGCTCGCGCGCGTGAATGCCTGCGGCGGCCAGGGGTTCTGCGTGCATCTCGACGTGACGCGTGCCGAGCAGTGGGACGCCCTGCGACGGCAACTGCAAGAAGCCTGGCCCACGCTCGATCTGCTGGTCAACGCCGCGGGCGTAGTGGGCACGGGCGAGGTCGGCCGTTTCTCCATCGCAGACTGGGACTGGGTGCTCGAAACCAACCTCAAGGGCACTATCCTTGGCTGCCACATCTTTGTCGATTGGCTGCGGCACAACCCGCATGGGTCGCACATCATCAATACCGCCTCTGCGGCGGGCCTGGCCTCGCTGCCCACGCTGGCGGCTTACAACGTATCCAAGGCCGGCGTGATTGCACTTTCCGAGACGCTGCATGCCGAGCTGAAGGCAGCAGGCGTGGGCGTGACCGTGCTGTGCCCCTCTTTTTTTTCCACGGGGCTGCTTGAACGCGGCCGCTTCGATACGCCGCAGCAGCGGCTCGCCGCACAGAACACCATGGCCCGAGCGCAACTCACGGCCGAAGACGTGGCCCGCGCCGCGCTGCGCGCCATGCAGCACAAGCAGCTCTACGTGGTGTTGCCCGCTCGCATGCGCTTCTACTGGCGGCTCAAGCGGCTGCTGCCCGATCTGGTGGCCCGCTACATCGCACGCAAATATGCCGAGGGTGTGCCGGAGCATCTGTGAGCGGCGGCCCAGCAAAGCCCTGCGCGCACGGCCCATCGAGATGCGTCTCCTCGGGCGCGCCGGCCAACGCCCCAAAGCCCTGCGCGCACGGCCTATCGTTCGGCTAGTTCATCTGGCGCCTCCCCGCCAAGGCACTCGCGGGCGCTGCCGCTCTCCACGGTCGCCAGCCAGAAGCGGTCGTCACCCTCGGGGAAACACACAGGCCGATCCTCGCGCAGGGCGGCCGGGCATCCTCAGGTTTCCTGGACGAGGCTCGATTCCGATTCCTACTGCTCAGGAGATTCCTCCGCGATGTCAGGTTCGCCGGAGTGGGAGAGGGCCTTGCCCGTCATGCATTCGACAATCTGCCGCAGCCACTCCGGTCCCGGCTGAGTGCAGGGCTCAGCGAGATCCTGTGCGGCCCACTCCAGGGAGAGGATCAACGGCAGCCAGGGCGGGGCGGCAGAATGGCTGGCCTGGTCCAGTTGCCGCAGCACGCGAGACAGTTTGATGGGCAGCATCACGCCCTCTACCTTTTTCGGCGACTGATCCGCACAGTAAGCGGCGGGCGAGGTCACCAGATGCTCCCGGCAGGCTAGCGGCCGCTGTGGGTGGATGGAACAGGATTCCTGCTCCAGGAAGGGACAAGGGATACCTTGCCTGAAATACTCGAGGCCAAAAGTCGTCACCATCGCCTCATCAAGGCGTTCTGGATGCCGCAGCGCGTCGATCAGGCCGGCTTGCGTCAGCCGCGAGATCGCCGCGGCGAAGCGTTCACGGACCTGGCTGCGCCTGGGCTCCGGCAGCCGCTCCACCAGGGCGGCGAGGTGATGGGCCTCGCTCGGCGCAATCGGCACCAATTGCCGGCAACAGGCACCGCAGCCCGCGGTGCAAGAGATCTTGCGCCCCTCTGCTGCCACGGCCGCTTCAGCAGCAGCAACCACGGCGTTGGTCAGTTCTTGCGCAGCGGGCAGCATCTCCCGCAGGGTAGCCGGGCCCTTGGGAACCGAGACACTTACGGAGATGCGTTGCTCGCCGATTTTCAGCCCAAGGTGCGCCACGGCTTGCTCGCTGGGGGTCATCGCCTGCTCTTTTGCTCTGGAGAAATGGGACCGCTGTGGCGGAGCGATGGTACTGGGCGATTGTGGCCTGATGCAGACATCGAGGCGTATCAGCCACGCTGGGTACGATGGCGTCGTTTGGCGGGAAGTGCCGTTGCTGGTAATGAGCAGCGATAAGGGGGCCAGGGTGGGCGGCGAACAGAGGACCGCCTGGGTTCAGCAACAGGCCCCGTGGCGGGGCGGTCAATCCTTGGCCGCATACCCACACGGGGAGGTCGCGGTCCCTATGTTGTCGCCATCTTCGCGATGCCACATCCTTTCCTGACTTTCAGGCTCGCTTGCAGCCGGTAACTCTCTCCTTGAATGTCGATCACATGGACCCGATGCGTCAAGCGTTCGATCAACGCACTCGCCAGACATTCGTCACCCGCGAAAACGTGCGGCCACTCGGCAAACGGCAAGTTCGTGGTAACGATATGGCTCGTCCGCTCGTAGCACTCGGCTGAATACGCCAAACAAGTGCTCGGCCCCCAGTTTATCCGGGGGAACGTGGCCCAGTTCATCCCCCAGCAATAACTGGCAGAGGGCGACGTGGGCTTGCAGACGCAGAACCTGGCGTTGCTCCCGAGCCTCCAGGTACGTGGTTACTAGTCCGGCCGCGGTGAAGAACTTCACCCGGTAGCCGCGACGGCGCGCCTCCCGGCCCCGGGCAATTACCAGGTGGCTCTTCCCCACGCCCGACGCCCCACACAGAACGATCTTGGCCCGCTGCTCGATGAACTCTCCGCGAGCCAGGTCCGTCACCCGTTTGTTGTTCAGCATGGGCAAGGCCGTGAAGTCGAAATCGCTCAGCTCCTTGACCGCCGGCAAGCCTGCTCGACGCAACCGCCGCTCCGTAGCCTTGGCCTGCCGCGCGGCCAATTCCCGCTCGGCCAGCCGCTCCAGGAACTCTTCGTAGCAGGCGTCCCTCTCGGCGCACTGCCGAGCCACGGCGGCCTATTGAGCCAGTATCGTGGGCAGCTCGAGGGTCTTCGAATAGCTGCCCAGCAAGAGGTCGTCTGCGGCCGCCGCTTCCCCCCGCGTGGGCGCCCCCATAATTGGGTGCGGGCATCCTTGCCCGCCTGGCCGCAGCCGACCTTCCAGGACGACCTTAGCCAAGTCCGCGCCGCATTCGGACTCGCCAATTGTATGGCGCGAAGGTGGTCTGCCAGCCCATCCCCATTAGCCAATCAAGGGCAGCCTGCTCGGCGACTGATTCGGTAAGTTATTGCACAATAATGGGTTCCAACTCACTGCCAATTCACTGCCAATTTGGGTTCAGTTGTCGGCTATGTGCAAGAAGGTGCCGCGACCTTTGCCCGCTTGCCGGATCAGTCGTAGGCTACGCAGGCGTTGAAGGGCCGCTCTTAAGTTCGTTCACTTCCATCGTGAGTGTTTGCTGGATGAGCTTCCGGCCGATTCCAGGCCTTTCAGAGTGGAACTGCAGGATCCTTCGTTGCCGCTCCGTTCGATCTTGTTTCACCTGGCGCGGCGGAATGTACCGGCTGGGTCGAAACGGCACGACAACGCAACTGGCCCGCTCCTCGATCTCCGGTCGAGGCAGCCCCGCTTTCTCCGTCAGTTCTGCCATTTTCAGCGTGCCGCGACCTCATGTCTCGATGATACCCCGCCGATAAGAGACGCAAGCAATCAGCGGGTTCCAGGGCAGAGAGCGGCGATGGCAGCATCGAGATTTGCTGCGTACGCCCGCTGCCCATCGAACCGCCGGCTCATGGCCTCGCCTCCTCCGGATCCTCAAACAGCCGTAGGTAAGGATCAAACCGGAAGCGCCGGTTGCGCGCGTAGCCGGTGATTTCGCGGAGCAGGCCAATGTTTACCAGCCGCCGGACGAGATTGTTGGCGCCGGCCGGCATGACGCCAAGCCACTGCCGCACCGTGCCGACCGTGATGATGGGGTGGTCGAAGAGCCGGTCCATGACGCGCTGGCCGTTGCCGGCGGCGCGGCCCAGGTGCACCGTGATCTGCGCCCGGTACGCTTCCCGCATTCTGAGAATGGCAGCGGCGGTGTGGGTGGCTTCGCGGCTTACCTCGACCACGCCACGAAGGAAAAACCCGATCCAGCCCTCCCAGTCGCCGGCGTCGCGCACGGCCTGGAGGCGGTCGTACTACTCGGCCCTGTGCCGCTTGAAGTGGTGCGATAGATAGAGCACGGGTTTGGTGAGCAACCCCTTTTTGCACCAGCAGGAAGGTGATGTCTTTTGGTAACATGGGATGGCGCAAGGAGTGGAAACCTAGGAGGCAGGTGGTGCTAGCGCGGCGGCAAGCATGTTGTTCAGTGCCATCCTTCAGGAATTCACCAGGACGTCGCCTGCTAGCGTCTATGTGCGGGCGGTGCTAGAGCGGGTGTTTGCCCCGGCGAAGCTCGATCGGATTTTCGCCATGCACGCCAGGCGCCCATAAACGCGGGAATTGCTGTTTTCGAGCGTGGCGGGGCTGATGGGATGGTCGTCTTGCGGATGCGCAAGTCGATCAACGCCAGCTATCAACCGCTCCGTGGCCAGCGAGGTCCATCCCTTACTGCCGTCTACGACAAGCTCAGGTGGCCCCCTCTTTCGTGCGCACTACCTGCCCACGCTGTCACTCTGTTTGCTGGGCATGACCACGTGCTCCCAGCAAGGAGCAACATACTCCGGCGCGGGTGCCGATGTAGAGCATTGGCACAGCACGGCTTCGCCCGGCCGCGTGCCTGCGAGTGTGGGCATGTGCGCTGTTGTGCCGGGGGGAGCGGCAAGGGCAGCAGGCCTGGACGGGCGCGAGGTCGAGCGTGGCAGCCCTTGTCGCGCAGCCTAGGCCAGCAGCTTGTGTACAATCTTGCCGCCTACGTCGGTCAGTCGGAAGTCTCGGCCCTGGAAGCGGTACGTCAGCCGCAGGTGGTCCAGTCCGAACAGGTGCAGCAATGTGGCGTGCAGGTCGTTGACATGCACGGGGTCTTCGACCACGCCCCAGCCGATTTCATCGGTTTTGCCAATCACCTGTCCGCCGCGCACGCCGCCGCCGGCCAGCCAGATACTGAAGGCGTACGGATGATGGTCGCGTCCGGTGTTCGCTTCTCTGCCGCCGCGGTTCTCTCCCAGTGGCGTGCGGCCGAATTCGCTGGCAAACACCACCAGGGTGCTCTCCAGCAGTCCGCGGGCCTTCAGGTCCTTCACCAGTGCGGCCACCGGCTGATCCGCCAGCCGGCAGTTGAAGGCCAACTCGGGATTGAGATTACTGTGGTGGTCCCATGAGGCGTGGTAGAGGTTGACAAACCGCACGCCCCGTTCCACCAGGCGGCGTGCCAGCAGGCAGTTTGTGGCGAAGGTGCGGAACACGCCCTGGCCGCCGCCGCGGTAGCCGCGGTCCGGATCGTCAGGCCGGTTCACGCCGTACGCCTCCAGCGTGGCCTCGGTTTCGTCGCTAAGGTCGATCAGTTCGGGGGCCGCACTTTGCATGCGGAAGGCCAGTTCGTAGGAGGCCATGCGGGCCTCGATTTGCGGATCTCCCAACAGCCGTTGCCGGCGCGCATTGAGCTGCTGGATGGCATCGAGGCTCGCCCGCTGCATCTCGGGCGAAAGGCCCGGCGGGTTATACAGATTGAGTACCGGCTCTCCCTGATTGCGGAACAGCACGCCCTGGAAGCTGGTGGGCAAGAATCCGCTGGTCCAGAGCGTTGCCCCGCCGCTGGTGCCGCGGCCTGCCGTAAGCACCACATAACCGGGCAGGTTCTCCGATTCGCTGCCCAGGCCGTAGGTCAGCCATGCGCCAATGCTCGGCCGGCCGAACATGGGCACGCCCGTGTTCATGATGAGCTGCCCCGGATGGTGGTTGAACGCGTCGGTGTGCATGGAGCGCACCAGGGCGATGTCGTCCGCCACCGTCGCCAGGTGGGGCAGCAGGTCAGAGAGTTCCATGCCGCACTCCCCGCACGGCCGGAACGTGCGGGGCGAGCCCATCAGCACGGCGGTTTCCTTCTGAATGAAGGCGAACCTCACGTTCCGCGTGAGCGATTCCGGCAACGGCTGGCCGTGCAACTCATTCAGCTTCGGCTTGGGGTCGAACAGATCGATCTGGCTGGGCGCCCCTTCCAGAAAGATGAAGATGCACGCGCGCGCACGGGGTTCAAAGTGCGGCGGCCGCGGCGCCAGGGGATTGGCTTCAGCCGAAGCCGGCTCGGCAGCCAGCAGCCCGTCTTGCGCCAGCAGCCAGATTGTGGCCAGGCCGCCCGCGCCGCAGGCAAATGTGGCCAGAAACTCGCGTCGGGCCCGCGCCCGCCACAGATCAGCAGAAACGTCTTCGCAGCTCGCCATGGCCAGACCCTACTCGCGTGTGACGAACTCATCGAGGTTCAACAGTGCCCGCGACACCGCCACCCATGCTGCCGCGCTGGGCACGTCGCCCACAGGCGCCCCCACCGGCCCCACCAGCGCCGCGGCGGCCTGTGGGTCCGCGCGGCACAATTCCTGTTCGCGGTGCAGCAGGTGTTCCAGCACGGCCAGCTCTTCGGCCTCCGGCGCACGGCCCAGGCACAGGCGGAAGGCATATTGCAGCCGGGCCGTGTCGTCCGCATCGGCCCTGGCTGCCAGTACGCGACGTGCCAGGGCCTGGGCGCATTCGACGAACACCACATCGTTGAGCAGCGTGAGCGCTTGCAGCGGTGTGTTGGAGCGTTCGCGCCGGGTGCAGGCAACATTCGCGTCGGGGCTGTCGAACGTCATCAACATGGGGTACGGGCTCGTCCGCTGAAACCAGATGTACAGGCCGCGGCGATAGCGGTCTGGCCCGGTGCTCTCTACCCAGCGTGCGCTGTTGGCATAGGTGAGGTCCGAGATTCCCTCGGGCTGCGGGGGCCTCACGCTTGGCCCGCCAATGGCTGGATGCAGCAGGCCGCTGGCGGCCAGGGCGAGATCCCGCACCACCTCAGCCTCGACGCGCAGGCGTGCTTGCCGCGCCAGCAGCGTGTTTAGCGGGTCCCGTTCTGCCAGGTCGGCCCTCCAGGCAGAACTCTGCCGGTAGGCGGCCGAGGTGACGATCATCCGGTGCAACGCTTTGAGGCTCCAGCCTTCGCGGATCCACCAGCGAGCGAGCCAGTCGAGCAGTTCAGGATGGGTGGGAGGCTCGCCCTGGGTACCAAAATCATCCTCGGTATTCACGAGCCCGCGGCCAAAATAGACCTGCCAAACGCGATTGACCGTGACCCTCGCCGTGAGCGGATGCTCTGGACTTAGCAGCCAGCGTGCCAGGTCCAGCCGGTCGGGCCGGGGGCCGCGAGCAACCAGCGGTGGCAGTACCGCAGGCGTGGCGGGCTGCACCTCGGCGCCCGGGGCGAGGAAGTCTCCGCGCAGCATCACGTGCGTGGCACGCGGGACCGCGCGTTCGCTTACGCTTTGTGCAAGCGTCTGGGTGGCCGGATCAAGAGGAGCCTGTTTCTCATGCTCCGCCAGGGCCTGTGCCAGCGGCTGCCGGCCGGAATCAATGCTGCGATAGTAGTCGAGGATTGCCTCGCGTTGCGCCTCGCTACGCTCCGCGGTGGGGACGCGCAGTGCCTCCAGCACCGGTTCTGGAATCTCGGGCAGTTCGAGCGGCGCGGCTGCCGCCGTGGCCGAGACACGGAACCGCCCCAGCACGTGCCCTCCGCCGTGATTCTGTGTAAGGGTCAGGATCAGGGCATCCCCCTCGGCTAATTCCAATGGCTCCGCCAGCTCAAAGATGGCCACGTGCTGGCGGCCCATCTGTGGGGCCACGGCCCACCCGGTCTGCACCTGGCCGTCCGCGGCCCCCTCCGCCGCGAATCCATCCTGGGAGAAATCGGCCAGCACACGACAAATGGCCGCCGCTGCCTCCCCAGAGGCCGCGCGGCGGCGGAGCGCAAGCTCGCACAGCACAAAGTTCCCATTGGCAGCACGGCCCGGGCCTTTGCCAGGCAGGCTGGCATCCGGCAGACACTCCAACCGCACGCCGGTGATCCTGCCCGTGGCAGGCAGCACCAGCTCATACACGTCTGTCTCTGGCGTCGCGCCACGGACCAGCAAAGAGCCGTCCGCTTCAGCGGCCAGCTCCGCACCTGACGCGGCGCGCGCCTCTGCCGCCTTCAAGACGCTCCACCTCGCAAAGCGCCCCAGATCCAGCCCACGCTCCCATGCCTCCAGCTTGCTCGGCAGCTCTGCCTGGTCATAGCGAGCCAGCGCCTCCGCCAGAGGTGCCCGCGCGGCCTGGTATGCACGCAACGCCTCTTGATAGGCCGCCACTTGCTCCGGCAGCGGCGCCGGCACATCCACCTCTTGCAGGCTGTTGAAGAAGGCGAACAGCTCATAGTACTCGCGCTGGGTGAACGGGTCGTACTTGTGGCTGTGGCATTGCGCACAACCCAGCGTGATGCCCAGCCATACCGAGCCCAGCGTGTTCACCCGATCCACCGTGGCCTTGACGCGATACTCCTCCTGATCGACGCCGCCTTCCTTGTTCGTCAGCGTGTTGCGATAGAAGCCCACGGCTACCTGGCCATCCACACCCGCTTCGGGCAACAGATCCCCCGCAAGCTGCCACAGCGTGAACTGGTCGAAGGGCATATCGCGGTTCAGGGCTTCAATCACCCAGTGCCGGTAGCGCCAGGCGTGGGGGCGGCCTGTGTCTTTCTCGTAGCCGTCGCTGTCAGCATAGCGGGCCTGGTCCAGCCAGTGTCTGGCCCAGCGCTCTCCATAGTGGGGAGAGGCCAGCAACCGCTCGACGAGTTGCTCGTACGCATCGGGCCGCTCATCCGCCAGAAAGGCATCCACGGCTTCCGGCTCGGGCGGCAGGCCCAGGAGATCCAGGTACAAACGCCTGATCAACGTGGCCCGGTCTGCCTCCGGTGAGGGAGCAATGCCCTCCTGCTCCAGCCTCGCCAGAATGAAGTGGTCGATCGCGTTGCGGCACCACGCCTCGTTGGCCACAGCGGGCAGCGGAGGATCCGCGATGGGAGCGAGCGACCAGTGCCGCGGCCCAGCAGCCCCTGCCTCACCATCGTCGCCCCACGAGGCGCCCTGGTCGATCCACGCACGTAAGATGCCAATCTCTTCTGCCGTCAGCCGCTCTCCCTCCGGCGGCATACGCAGGTCTTCGTCGCTCTCGCCGGCCGTGTACAGCACGATGCGGCTCTTCGCACTCTGCCCCGGCGCGATCGCCGGCCCACGGCTGCCGCCCGCAAGCGCGTCCGCCTTGCGATCCAACCGCAGACTCCCCTCGGCCCGCTCTGCACCATGGCACGCATGGCAGTGCTTGGCAAAAAGCGGTTGCACGTCCCGGGCGAAGTCCACCTCGCGCTCCGCCGGCGGCGGCAGCTCGGCCAGGATGGGCTGCCCTCCCAAACTGAAAACCAGTACTCCGATGAGCCATCCAGCAGCCAGTGGTGCCAGTGCCTGCGGTGCCGGTGCCCGCCCTCTCCGCTGCTGACAGGACCACGCGCTCCCGCGGACGTACCCCGGCCAGTCAATTCGCCGCAGCCGACCGCCTCGATGCGACTTGCCAGCGCCACACGCTGTAGGGGGCAGAGGACCAGATTGTGCGTCTCGCGTGCCGCGGCTTACCGGTGGCATGGGCTTCTCGTCCAGGGCAGGCAGGCGGTAGGAAGGCAGGGCCTGTATTGTACCGTCCAAGGCGGCCTGCGTGGTAGGCAACAGAGGCAATGGGCCGACAACCAGGAGTGTGCAGGGCAAGGCCGACCTCCGGCCGCCCCGTGCCCGCACGTTTCCAGCCTGCGCGCTGCAAGACGTTGTGGCTGCGATCGTACCTGCCACACAACCGGCGTGCGATACAGCCTGCCTCAGACCGCAACTTGCCAGTGATACAACCTACCTGAGACCGCAACTTGCCAGCCATCCCAGCCAGCATGAGATCCTCCACCACTTTGGACGCCTAGCGACATCCGACCTTAGGCCGCCCTGGCTGGAACGAAACTGGCAAATCAGGGCGGAAATCATCCCGAACTTGGGCGAGTTCGGCTAGAAATACCGAGGCGGGCCGAAGTTTGCCCCTACCCCTAGGCAATCGGCCACCAGGCAGCCATCTCACAGCTCGAGCACGTTCGGCCAAACCATCTGTTGAGGCCAGGCCATGGCATGCATCGTCAAGAACTTCACCATTGTCGCGGCGTCGAGGCACGCCGCGCCGCTCTTGGCCTTGTTGCTTTGCACATCGCTAGCAGCGACGGGCCCCACCATGGCCCAGGACCAAGGCGTGCCGGGGGAAGGTACAGAGCTTCCACTCGCTGCGCAGGCGGACGGAGGCGCTGCGCCGCACGGCGAAGAGATGGCACAATCGCGGCTGCGGTTGATCGTGGAAACGGATGCGGGAGGCGATCCCGACGATGAGCAGTCTCTGGTGCGGTTCTTGCTGTACTGCAACGAGTGGGATGTTGAGGGCATCATTGCCAATCGTCCCCGAGCGCGTGACGGAGAGAACCTGAACCCCGAGCGCACCGGCCTGGGCATTGTCCGCCGCCTGGTGCGGGCCTACGGAGCTTGTTATGCGAGCCTGGTGCAGCACGACGCGCGCTATCCCACCTCGGAGGCACTGCTGGAACGCACCGTGCCGGGCTACGACGATACCGAGGAAGGCGTGCAGCTTGTCATCTCGGCCGTGGACGAGGAGGATCCGCGTCCCGTATGGTTCTTGAATTGGGGTACGGACAACGGCGCATCGACAAGCTGCTTGAAACGTGCGCTCGACCGCGTGCTGGCCGAGCGTGGGCCGGAAGGCTATGCCGCCTTCAAATCGCGGTTGCGGCTCAGCTCGGACGACCAGTTCGCGGAGCATACAGCCCGGATCGATCCCCCCTTCGCGCTGTGGGTCGATACCTTTCGCCCGCCTATGGACGGCCTGCGCTGGTACCATCGCTTTTCGGCTATCACCGCCACGGCCGGCGGATTCGATGTCCAGCGGCATGTGCTTACCGGCCACGGACCGCTGGGAGCACTCTATCCCACCAACACCACGCACCCGCAAAAGGAAGGCGACAGCATGACCTTCCTGTATCTCGTTCCCACCGGCATGAACGATCCCGAGCAGCCGAGCTGGGGAAGTTGGGCCGGCCGCTATGGACCGCGGGCAGAATACGCGCCACGCCCCTATTTCTGGGCCAATCAGGCGGATCTCTGGCAGGGGAGCACGCACCGAGATCACACGCTGCACCGCTGGGCAGAGGACTTGCAGAACGACTTTCGCGCCCGGCTGGAGTGGTGCGTGAAGCCGCCGCAGCAGGCGAACCATCCGCCGGTACCTGCGGTTCAGGGCGACCGCACCCTGCGCATCCTCGACGTTCGCGCGGCGCCGGGAACGGAGCTGGCGCTCGACGCAACCGGCTCGTCCGACCCGGATGGCGATCTGCTGGACTACCAGTGGTTCGGATATCAGGAAGCAGGCACCTATCAGGGGGAGGCAACGCTCCGCAATGCCGCCACGCCCCGCGCTGTCCTGCAACTGCCCCACGACGCCGCCGGCGAGACCATCCACGTGGTGCTCATCCTCCGCGATCGCGGCACTCCACCGCTAGCACGCTACCGGCGCGTGGTGGTACGGGTGCAGAGTTAGCGCGGCTGGGCAGCCTTGCGCGGCTGCGATTGCCCCCGTTGCCCAGCGAGCTTGGCAAGTCGCTTCCTTCCCAGGCACAGAACAAGCCCGGCATGGCGAACCATTGAGAGTCTCGCGCGCGCCCTTTATCATGCATATCGCAAGCTGCCCGCCGCCAGCCGGCGGCGACCGGAGTTCTCCCATGCACATGCTGCGCCGCACTCGCCTGTTCGCTCCCGCAGCCCTCCTGCTGGCCTGCTCCGCTGCCACGGTGGCGACAGAGCCCGCAGTGCTCGATCCTCAGCTCGACTATCAGGCATTGCGTTCAAACCCAGTCACCTGGCAGATCGACTTCTCGGTCATCGTCACGCCCCCCTACGGCACCAAGGTGTTGCGCGTGTGGCTGCCCCTGGCCCCCTCGGACGCCGGCCAGCAAGTCACCGAGGGAGAGTTCGAGTCCTTTCCTCTTCACGTGGCGCCCCAGATCGACGCCGAGCCGCGCTTCGGCAACCGCTTTGCTTACTTCGAGTTCCACGGCCCGCAGGGCGCCCAGATCATTCGGCACCGCTTCCAGGCCACGGTCTGGCAGCTCGACTGGGAACTGCAACCAGAGCGTGTCCAGGCCGTCGAGCAGTGGCCCGGGGCCTTCGATTGCTACCGCCGCAGCGAGACACAGGCCGTGGTGCTGGACGAGGAGCTGCGTTCGCTGGTACAGCAAATCGTGCCGCAGCCGGCCAATCCGCTGGACGACCTGTTGCGAGTGATGCGCTGGGCAGGCGAGAACTTCAGCTACGACCATGCGCGGGCATCGCTGACAGCTAGCTCGCGCCATGCCCTGGCGAACCGCGGGGGGCATTGCAGCGACTATCACGGCTTCTGTGCAGCGGCAGGCAGGGCCCTTGGCTATCCCACGCGGATCGCCTACGGGCTGCACTTGCTGCCCAAGAACTCACCCTCTCATTGCAAGCTGGAGGCATACCTGCCGCCATACGGCTGGGTAAGCTTCGATGTCTCAGAAACCCAGCGGCTGCTCGAACGGCTGCGGGAGGATGCCGAACTGCAAGAGAGCGAGCGCGGCCGCCTGATCGAAGCGGCCCTGGCGCGACTGACCAGCGGCTTTCGCGACCATACCTGGCTGTGCCTCACGCGGGGCAGCGACTATGACCTGGCCCCCGCAGCCGGCCGGCGGGTAGCCGTGGTCCGCACCGCCTACATCGAGGCCGATGGCGAGCCGCTTCCCGATCCCGACCCTGCCGATCCCAAGGCACGCCAGTTCGCCTGGATGACAGCACACGATTACCGGCCCGATCGCCCCGTAAGCTACCCTTTTAGTGATTACCGCACCCTGCTGGACCACGTGGGTGCGAGTCCATGAGGGCGCCATGACGTGGTTGCAGGCAGCAGCAACCCGGCTGCTGGACAACAAGCCGTCCCCCCTGAGGGCACTGAGCCACACCGCAAGCCGTGCGAGGCATCGCCGGCAGGTGACCAAACTGCCCCTCCTTCCAAATAGCAGAATACCACCATGTCTCACATTCGCTTCGTGATGATTGGCGGCTTTCTGGGCGCCGGTAAGACCACGACGATCGCACGCCTGGCGCGGCATTACCAGGACCAGGGCCGGCGCGTGGCCGTGGTCACCAACGACCAGGCGGCGGACCTGGTCGATAGCCACACCTTGCGCGCCCAGGGCTTCGCCGTGGGCGAGGTGGCCGGCGCCTGTTTCTGCTGCCACTTCGGCGAGCTGGTGCAGGTGGTCGATCGGCTCGATGCCTCCACCCGGCCCGATCTGGTGCTGGCAGAACCGGTGGGAAGCTGCACGGATCTGGTGGCCACGGTGGTCCGCCCCCTGCAACGACTGTACGGGGGCCGCTTCGATGTTGCGCCGTATGGCGTGCTGCTCAAGCCCAGCCATGGCGGCCGAATCCTGCGTGGCGATGCGCGAGCAGGCTTCTCTCCCAAGGCGGCCTACATTTTTCGCAAGCAGCTTGAAGAGGCCGATTTTGTGGCCATCAACCGCATCGACGAGCTGCCGCCCGAGGAGGTCGATGCCCTGGCCGCACTCTTGGCCGAACAATACCCGGCAATCCCGCTGCTGCGCATGTCTGCCCGCACAGGGCAGGGCTTTGACGCCTTGCTCGAGATGCTCGAGCAGCGGGGCCGCTTCGGGCGCCGCCTGATGGACGTCGATTACGATCTGTATGCCGAGGGAGAAGCCGAGCTGGGCTGGCTGAATAGCAGCCTGTGGGTCAGTGGGCAGCAGCAGTTCGAGCTGGATCCGCTGCTGTTGGATGTGCTGCACCGGCTGCACGCGGCGCTGGCGGTGCAGCAGGCGGAGACGGCACATCTCAAGGCCATCGGGCTGTGCGAGGGCGCCTTTGGCGTGGCGAACCTGGTGGCTAGCACAGCGCGTCCGGAACTGTCGCTCCCCTCGCGAGCCGTGGTGCCGCGTGCACAGCTTGTCGTCAATGCTCGCGTGGCGGCAGCCCCGGAACTGTTAGAGCGGCTGGTCCGCGAATCGATCGAGGCAAGCTGTGCGGCACGTGCCTGCCGTGCTGAATTCCAGAATACCCAGAGTTTCCGCCCCGGGCGGCCTGTGCCCACGCACAGGCTGCTCGAGCCGCTGGCAGGCTGAAGCGCGCCCTGAGC
Organism: Pirellulales bacterium; assembly: GCA_023511675.1. Classification (GTDB taxonomy): domain Bacteria; phylum Planctomycetota; class Planctomycetia; order Pirellulales; family JAIMBC01; genus JAIMBC01. Next base: position 2,388 of record JAIMBC010000065.1, on the reverse strand, counting down.
CATGGAATACCGTCCGCTGGCCGACACAGGGTTGCAGGTGTCTGTGGTCTCGCTGGGATGCTGGCCCATCGCCGGCATGACCAGCCTCGACGTGAACGAGGCGGACAGCCTGGCCACGCTCCATGCGGCGATCGATTGCGGCATCAACAGCTTTGACACCGCCTACTGCTACGGGCGAGACGGAGAGAGCGAACGGCTGATTGCACGCGCGCTGGCCGGCCGGCGGCAGCAGGCCGTGATTGCGACCAAGGCTGGCATCCACTGGGGGCCTGACGGGAAGCAATGCAAGGATGCCCGCCCCCAGACCCTCCAGGCGCATTGCGAGATCAGCCTGCGGCGCCTGAACACGGATTACATCGACCTGTTCTATCTGCACGCCCCCGACCCCAACGTGCCGGTGAGCGAGTCGGCAGGCGCTATTGCCGATCTCGTGCGCCAGGGCAAGGTGCGTGCGGCCGGCGCCTCGAACTGCACGGTGGCACAGCTCGAAGAGTTCGCCGCGGCCTGTCCCCTGAGCGCGGTGCAGCCTTGCTACAACATGTTGCAGCGTGAGATCGAGGCCGACCTGCTCCCCTGGTGCCGCCAGCGAGGGGTGGCCGTGCTCCCCTACTGGCCCCTGCTCAAGGGACTGCTCGCCGGCAAGTTGCAGCGAGACCACGTCTTCTTGCCAGGCGACGGCCGGGCCAAGTACCCCATGTTTCAGGGAGAGGAGTGGCAACGCAACCAGGACTTGATCGACGAGCTGCGGCAGATTGCGGCCGCTGCGGGCAAGACCGTCTCGCAGCTTGTCTTGCGCTGGACGCTCACCCAGCCCGGCATCACCTCGGTGCTCTGCGGCGCCAAGCGCGCGGCCCAGGTACGGGAGAACGCCGGCGCCGCGGGGTGGGAACTCGCTCCCGCCCACATCGAGGCCGTGGAGGCCGCCTTGCAACGGCGCGGCCGCCCATCTACACGCACGGCTGTTTGAGCCGTGCCCCACAGCCATGCAGCGTATCCTGATCACGGCCTTCGGCCCTTACGGGCCTTTTCCTGTGAATGCCAGCCAGCTCTGCCTGGCGGCCATCGCCTCGCAGTCGTGGAACATGCCGCCGCAGTTCCGACTCTATCCCGTCGATTTCGCGGCAGTGCGGCAGATGCTTGCGGCCGACCTCGCGGAGGGGTATGACCTGGCGATCCATCTCGGACAGGCGCCCGGCGCACGCGGCGTGCAGCTCGAGGCCATAGCACTCAACGTGGGCGGCGCACCGGAGGATCCGCCCGAGCGCTATCATGCGCTGGAGGAAGACGGCCCCGTGGCTTACCGCACGCCCCTGCCGCTGGATCGGCTGGCCGGCGGTTTGCGAGCAGCGGGCATTCCCGCGCAGGTCTCCTATCATGCGGGCACGTACCTCTGCAATGCCGTCTACTACTGGAGCCATTACCTGGCAGCACAACGGGGCCTGGGCACGCTGCCGCTCTTCGTCCACCTGCCGCTTGTCCCCGAGCAGCTACCGCTCCGGCCTGACGCCCCTTTATCGCCAAGTCAGGCCCTGCCGGCCCAGGAATCGGCCCGCGCCATACGTCTGCTCTGCGGCATGCTCACACCGCTTTGAGCGATCCGTCCGATCCGCCTGACCAGGCGGAATAGACCGATCAACGACCCGTTGGGGCTTACGCTGCCGGCTGGCCTGGCGGCAGAGACTCGCCCAGCGAGCGCAGCAATTCCAACGTGTAGATGCCGGTGCTATGCCCGTCGCTGAAGCGGATCGAATAGGCGTAGTGCCCCACCGGCTCCATGCCGAGGATCGAAAGCGGCCTGGCCTCCGCCGCCGTGAGCACCGGCAGCAGCGGCGTGGTGGCCGCCGCACGCCGTTCGCGGCAGCTTGCGCAGGGGCAATGGTCGCGCAGTTCCTTGACGGTGTAGCGCCGCCGCTGGCCGTCATTCCACTCGATCAGCAGTGCACCGCCTGCATCGAGAGCGAGTTGTGTAGGGACCGGCGTCATGCCATGCAGCATGCCGTGTAGCCCTCCAGGCAGTCAAGCACGTAAGGCCACGCACTACGCCGCCATGCCCTCGGCGCGGCTGCGTTCAGGCCATTTCCCAGCCACTCGTACCCGCGCGCCCCACTCGCTTCGCACCGCCCACGATCGAACTAGAGGCACGCCGCGGGGCCCATGGCACGATCTCAACCACCCTCCGTGGCCGACCAGGCCGGTGCCGCAGGCAGTTCTGCGACCGGCTCTGCGTCCTCGCGAGGTTGTATGCCGAGTGTGGCGAAGGCACTCACCGAGACAACAAAGCCCAGCAACAAGAACGCCGTGGGCCACGCGCTGGCGGCGCCGCCAAATAGCATGCCCGCCGCCCCCCCCCCCACGGTCCGGTATCTTATACACATCTGACGCATCCCA
>JAIMBC010000064.1 GCA_023511675.1 Pirellulales bacterium | reverse complement strand
GGCCAAGGCTGCCAACGTGCAGATTGTCAAGCGCGTGTCGATCGGCGGCGGGTTGGTGACCACGGTGGTTCGCGGAGATGTCGGCAGCGTGCGTGCGGCGGTGGAGGCGGGAGCCAGCGCGGCCACGCAGGTTGGCGAACTGATCGCCAGCCATGTGATTCCGCGTCCGGCGGAGGGCCTGGTCAAGGCATACCTGAGCTAGCGGGGGTCTGCACCTTCCATGCGGCATGCAGCCTCGGGAGATTTCGCATGAAGATTCTGGTTGCCAACCTGGGCTCGACCAGCTTCAAGTACCGGCTGTTCGACATGACCGATGAGCGCCAGTTGGCCCGCGGCGGCACCGAACGCATCGGCGCCGCCGAGAGCCGCTCGTTCGTCGAGCTCGGCGGCCAGCGGCGCGAGTTCGCTGGAGCGGTTCCCGACCATGCCGTGGCCGTGCGCCAGTGCCTGGCCCAGCTCACCGATCCCCAACATGGCTGCCTGGCCAGCGCCGCGGAGGTGGCCGCAATCGGCTTCAAGGCCGTACATGCCGGCGCCACCAGCGGCGCGCAGCGCGTCACCCCCGAGGTGCTGGCCGCCATGGAACGCATGAGCCGCGTGGCCCCGGCACACAACCCCCCCTACATCAAGGCCATGCGGCTGCTGCACGAGAAGCTGCCGGAAATCCCGCTGGTGGCCGCCTTCGAAACAGGCTTCCACCAGACGATTCCCGACCGCAATCGTTACTACGCCGTGCCCTTCGAGTGGGCGCAGCAGTACCAGGTGCTGCGCTGGGGGTTCCATGGCGCCAGCCACCGCTACATCGCCGACCGCGCGGCCCAGTTGCTCTCGCGCACGGACCTGCGGATCATCTCTTGCCATCTGGGAGGCTCCAGCTCGCTGTGCGCCATCCGCAACGGGCAAAGCCAGGCCAACAGCCTGGGCATGAGCCCGCAGTCCGGCATCCCCCACAACAACCGCGTGGGAGACTTCGATGTGTTTGCCTTGCCGCTGCTCATGGAGGCCACCGGCAAGTCGCTGGAGGAGTTGCTTGCCGTGTTGGCTTCGGGCAGCGGGCTGGCGGGCTTAAGCGGCACCAGCGGAGATGTGCGGGATCTGGAGCAGGCTGCGGCCTCGGGCCAGACCCGCGCACAACTCGCCCTGGATGTGTTCGTCAGCTCGGTGCGCCATTACCTGGGCGCGTACCTCGTGGAACTGGGTGGGGCCGACGTGCTGGTGTTTACCGGAGGCATTGGCGAGAACGGCGTCCACATCCGGGCGGCGGTCTGCCGGGGGCTGGAAGAACTGGGCATCGTGCTCGACGCCTCGGCCAACGCCACGGTGCGGGGCGAGGCGGCGATCCACGCCCCGGACAGCCGTGTGCAGATCTGGGTCATCCCCACCAACGAGGAGCTGGTGGTGGCCCGGCAAGCGCGGCAGTTGCTCCAGCAAGAGAGGAGCTAGCATGTTCCTGGCCAAGGTCACCGGCAGCCTCGTTGCCACGCAGAAAACTCAGGCCATGGTGGGCCACAAGCTGCTGTTGGTCGAGCCGTACCGCGTCGATCCTGCCGATGGCCGCCGGCTGGTCGCCACCGGCCGCACCTTTGTGGCGGTGGACACCGTCGGCGCCGGCACCGACGAGATGGTGCTGATTGTGCAAGGCTCCAGCGCCCGCCTGACGCCGGAGACCCGCAACATGCCCGTCGATACGGCCATCATCGGCATTGTCGATACCGTTCACGTGGGCCAGGCCTGCCTCTACTCTCGGGAGGGGCAGGCATGAGGCGCCGCGCGCAAGCTGGTCCGGGGTCTGCTGCGTTGCCGGCGCCTGGTGCGCTGCAGATGGCGTGCTGCGCCACAGGTGGCGGGCTACGCCACGCACGGCGGGTTGCCTGCTCTGTGCCCCTTTTCGTACCACAGCGGTGGTTGGTGCCTTCTGGCGGCCGGCCGCTGTGTTCCCCTTACCCATTGCAATCTCGTTGAACCATGCAAGCCACAGAAGCCCTGATCCGCAATGTCGTCGCCGAGGTGCTGGCGCGGATTGCCACGGTGCCGCACACGCCGCAACGCTCGTTTGCCGGGCGGTACGGCATTTTCACCTGTGTCGATGAGGCTGTTGCCGCGGCAAGCGAGGCCTTCGACCGCCTGCAAGGCTGCACGCTTGCCGACCGCAAGCGCATCATCGACCACATCCGCCGCATCTCCATCGAGCAGTCCGTCGAACTGGGCACGATGGAGATGGAAGAGACGCGCATCGGCCGGCTCGAACACAAGATCGAGAAGCTGCGCGTGCTGGGCGAACGCACGCCGGGTGTTGAGTTCTTGCGCAGCGAGGTGTTCAGCGGAGACCACGGCCTGGCCGTAATTGAGCATGCCCCGTTCGGCGTGATCGGCGCCATCACGCCCGTGACGCACTCGCTGCCCACCATTACGGGCAATGCCATCAGCATGATTGCCGGCGGCAACACGCTGGTGGTCAACCCCCATCCCAGCGGCAAACGCGTGGCCGCGGAGGGCGTGCGACGGTTCAACCAGGCCATTTATCGCGACCTGGGAATCGACAACATGATTGCCCTCATCGCCGAGCCGACGCTGGAGACCGCCCAGGCCATCTTCAAGCACCGCGGCATCGCCTTGATCTGTGTGACGGGAGGGCCTGCCGTGGCCCGTGCCGCCATGAACAGCGGCAAGCGGGCCATTGTGGCCGGCCCCGGCAATCCGCCCGTGGTGGTGGACGAAACGGCCGATCTAGACCGGGCCGCGCGCTGCATCATCCAGGGGGCTGCTTACGACAACAACCTGTTGTGCATCGGCGAGAAAGAGGTATTTGCCGTCGCAGAGATCTTTGACGCCCTGCTGGCCGCCATGGAGCGTGCGGGCGCCGTCCGGCTGAACGCGCGCGAGGTGGACGCGCTCACGGCCCGCTGCATCACCAGTGTGGGCGAGGGGGAGAAAAAGCACGACGTGCCGCACAAGGACTTCCTCGGCCAGGACGCGGCCGTACTGGCCCGCGGCATCGGCAAGGACGTGCCGCCCAAGACCGAACTGCTCTTCGGCGAAACGGACGAGACCAACCCGTTCGTCTCCGTGGAACAGATGATGCCCTTTGTGCCCTTCGTGCGGGTACGCGATGTGGACGAGGCCATCGAGAAGGCCCGTTTCTACGAACACGGCTTCCGCCATACGGCCATCATCCACTCCACCAATGTCGAGAACATGACCCGCATGGGCCGTGCCCTGGACACGACCCTGTTTATCAAGAACGGGCCTTCCATGGCCGGCCTCGGGCTGGGAGGCGAGGGATACCTCTCGTTCTCGATTGCCACCCCCACGGGCGAGGGCGTAACCACGCCCCTCACCTTCACGCGCGAGCGGCGTTGCTCGATGATCGACAACCTCCGCATCCTGGGCAAACCGTAGCCCTCCATCCGCCACACGCCATGCAACTAGGAAGAGTCATCGGCACCGCCACCAGCACCGTGCGGCATCCGACGCTGGCCGGCTGGAAACTGCTTGTCGTGCAGTGTCTGCAAAACGACGGCCGTACTCCAGACGGCGAGCCGCTGGTGGCCATCGATCCCCTGGGCGCCGGCCGTGGCGACATGGTGGTGATCTCGAGCGATGGCCGCGGCACACGAGCCCTGGTGGGCAGCGACCAAACCCCCATCCGCTGGAGCGTGATCGGGATCCAAGACCCATGAACCGCCCGCGCCTGGACATCGATGCCATTGTGCGCGAGGTTGCAGACCGCGTGAGCGCCTTGCTGGCTCCGCAAGCAGCCGATATGTCGCACGCCAGTCAGACGCGGATCGGCCAGACGCCGCACAACGGCCATGCGACGCGTGCTGCCGCGATACAGCTCGAGCCAGCCACGCCCCAAGGCGTCGACCAGAGTACGGCCGCCGTGGCGTGCCCATGCCGCCAGGGCCCAAGCGCCGTGCAGCCTGCGCCGTCAAACGGTGCCAGTACAGCGTGCGCCTGCCGTACCAAGCCGGCGGCCCCGCCGGCTTGCGGTTGCTCCCAGCCCCTGCGGCACCTGGTATGGAACGAGCAGGTGATCACGGCAACCGGCCTGGCAGGCCGCCTTGACGGCGTGCATGAACTCCACGTGCCGCAACGAGCAATCGTCACTCCTGCGGCAAACGACCTGCTCCGCGAGTCCGGCACGCGACTCGTGCGGCTCCCACCGCACATCCCCCAGACCTTGGCCGCGCCGCTGCTGGTAGCCGTGGCAGAAACGAGCTGGCCCACCAGCAGCCTGATCTCCTCGCTGGCGGCCGTGGGCATCGGGGTCGAGCAGTTGGCCAGGTCCGGATTGCGCCAGGCTGCGGACGAACTGGCGGCACACGCCAGCAAGGGCGGCGGCAAGGGTTTGCTGCTCACGGCACGGCCATACGTGGGAGCCTGCCTGGCGAATCGCCACGCGGGGGTGCGGGCGGTGCCGCTGGAGCCATCGCCCCACGCGCAGCGCGCCGTGCAGGAGGCGGCGGCAAATGTACTTCTGCTCGATCCATCCGCCTGGCCTGCCTTTGCCCTGTACCGCCTGGTGCGGACGTTTGCCGCCGCGGTCTGCTCGGCATGTCCTGCTGAACTGCAAGAGACGAAAGGCTGATCATGCGCATCGCACGGGTGATTGGCAGCGTCACGCTTAACCGCGTGCACCCTTCGCTTGGCGGATGCGTCTTGCGGTTGGCGATCCCGCTTGCCTGGCCCGAGCTGGCAGCAGGCGCGCCGGCCGCCGGCCTGCCCGCGGGCGAATCCCTCGTGCTGCTAGATGAGCTGGGCGCCGGTTGCGGTTCGCAGGTGGCCTTTAGCGAAGGTGTGGAAGCCGCACAGCCCTTCTTCCCGGAGTACAAGCCGGTCGATGCATACTGTGCCGCCATCCTGGATCGTATCGATGTCGAGCCGCCGCCTTGAAGGGCACTCTACAGGCGCGACGTCTCCCATCCCTGATTGTCTCTCTGAACCATGAACATCTACCGAATCAAGCAAGAGATCTGCGAAATCGGCCGCCGCATCTATCAGCGCGGCTTCGCTGCCGCCAACGACGGCAATATCACCTACCGCATCAGCGACAACGAGGTGCTCTGCACGCCCACCATGATCTGCAAGGGCTTCATGCAACCGGCAGACATCTGCTCGGTGGACATGCAGGGCAACCAGCTCAGCGGCACGCGCAAGCGGACCAGCGAAGTGCTGTTGCACCTGGCCATCATGCGCCAGCGGCCAGATGTCAAGGCGTGCGTCCATTGTCATCCGCCGCATGCCACCGCTTTTGCCGTGGCCCGCGAGCCCATCCCCCAGTGCGTGCTCCCTGAAGTCGAAGTGTTCCTGGGAGACGTGCCCATCACGCGATACGAGACTCCCGGCGGCCAGGCGTTCGCTGACACTGTCCTGCCCTTCGTCAAGAAGACCAATGTGATCATCCTGGCCAACCATGGGACGGTCAGCTACGGTGAAACGCTGGAACAGGCCTACTGGTGGACGGAGATCCTCGATGCGTATTGCCGCATCCTGCTGCTGGCCCGCCAACTGGGCAACATCACCTACTTTACGCCTCAACAGACCAAGGAGCTGCTGGACCTGAAGCGGCGGCTGGGTTTGTCCGATGCCCGCATCGACATGGGCCTGGAGAACTGCGATCTGTGCTCCAACGACGTCTTCCGCGGCACGTGGGCCGAGACGGGCGTGGCACGGCGGGCATTCCCCGCCCCGCCATGTCCTACAGACCATGGTGCCGCCAAGCAGGGCGCAGGTGCAGACAGCCACGATGCGGCAGGCACGCCGACGCCGCTCACGTCGCAGCCGGCAGCCGGCCTGGACGAGGAAGCCCTCGTACAGGCCATCACCGATCGGGTGCTGGCGGCACTTGCCGGCCGTTAAACAGCGGCGAAAGGCCGATCTGATTGTTACCTGACAAAAGGGTATCGAGCATGAAAGTTACCATCATAGGGGGTGCCGGGCTGGTCGGCTCGTGCGCTGCCTTCGCCCTCCAGCTTGGCCGCGTGGTGCGCCAGATCGTGCTGCTGGATGCCAATACCGACGGCGCCGCCGGCCAGGCCCTGGATCTGTGGCATGGCGCGAGTGCCGTGGCCGACCAGGTGATCCTCTCCGGGGGCTATGACCACGTGCCCACCAGCGACCTGGTGTGCATCACGGCCGGCCTGCGCCGCAAGCCGGACGAAAGCCGCCTGGACCTCATCAACCGCAACGTCGAGCTGTTCCTCAACATCCTCGGCGAAATGCAGCGCGCCGGCCTGAAGCAGGACTGTCTGGTGCTCGTGGTCTCCAACCCCGTCGATGTACTCACCTACCTCGCCGCCCAGCGTCTGGGCCTGCCCCGGCAACAGGTGTTCGGCCTGGGCACACTGCTCGACACCCTCCGTTTCCGCAGCCTGATCGCCGGCCGGCTGGCCGTCCCCCCCACTCAGGTGAACGCGCTGATCCTGGGCGAACACGGAGACAGCATGGTCCCCATCTGGTCCAGCGCCACGGTCGGCGGCCTGCCGCTCGACCGCTTTCCCGGCTGGAACCCCGCCGCGGCCGCCGAGGTGTTTGCCCGCACGCGCGGCTCGGGGGCCGAGGTCATCAAGCTCAAAGGCGGGGCAGGCTTCGCCGTGGGCGTGGCCATTGCAGAAGTGGTGGAGAGCGCGGCACTCGATCGACGGCGGATCCTGCCCGTCTCCAGCGTGCAGAACGGCTGCTACGGCCTGCGAGACGTGGCGCTCAGCGTGCCCAGTGTGGTGGGGCGGCAGGGCATCCTCGCCACGCACGAGATCGAGCTGTGGCCCAAGGAAGTGCAGGCACTTGCCCGAAGCGCTCAGGTACTGCGGCAAACCATGGATCAGGTGCTTGGCCGCCGCACGTGATGGCGAGACGCATCTTCGGCACGCGCCCGCTTCAGCCTCGACTGCCTTATCCCCCGCAACACCCCCTGCCGGCAACCACGTGTCCCGCTACAGGAGAAAGAACATTGACACATACCACTCCCTCCCCGCACCACCTGCTGCCGGCAACCACCTGTGCCGCTCTCCGGCCGACAGCAGATCCAGCTTAGCCCGGGCTGACACCTCCTGATTGTATCCATCATGGAAAAGTCTCTCGATCGCAAACTGGCAGCCATCCACGCGGATCCGGCGGGTTGCAAGGAGTTCATCCTGGCCGATGCCAAGGACGCGGACATGGCGCTGGGGATCGGCGCCCCCGGCCGCTCGCCCGAAATGCACGCGGGTGAGGTGCGGTTCCGCACGCTGGAGGAGTACCGCCAGCAGATCCGGCAGGTGGTGCAGCATGGCGTGGTGGACATCATGCTGATGTCTGCCAGTACCAGCCAGATCCTCACCATCGAAGAGCGGCTGTTCGATCACAGCCACGTCACGCCCGCCGCGCGGGCCAACGATGCCAGCGATATCTTCGTGGTTCGCGGGGGTGCCTATGTGCAGCAGCCCTCTCGCCCGTTTCGCTCGGCCACGCTCGATCATATCCAGTGCGGCCACCTCGACTGCCGGCCCGAGGAACGTTGTTTGGGCGCCAACCTCGGCCTGTACAGCATCACCTTCAACAACCGGCTGGAAGAAGACCTGGCCAGCCTGGAAGCATATGCACGCTTTCGCCAGGAGGCGGAACGCAAGGGCTTCCGGCACTTTCTCGAAGTGTTCGACCCCAATGCACCGCAGGATCTCTCGCCTGAGCAGGTGCCTGCATTCGTCAATGATTGCATTGTGCGTACTCTGGCGGGCGTGTCGGGCGCCGCACGGCCTCTGTTTCTCAAAGTGGTCTACCACGGCCCCAAGGCGATGGAGGAACTTGTCTCGTACGACCCCCATCTGGTGGTCGGCATTCTCGGCGGCAGTGCCGGCACCACCTACGACGCCTTCAAGCTGATTGCCGAGGCGCAGAAGTACGGGGCGCGGGTAGCGCTGTTTGGCAGGAAGATCAACAACGCCGAACACCAGCTTGCCTTCATCGAGTTCCTGCGGCTGATTGTGGAGCGCGTGATCAGCCCTGAAGAGGCCGTGCGCGCCTATCATGGGGTGCTGGAGCGGCTGGGGATCCGTCCGCACCGCCGCCTCGAGGACGATCTGGTACTGCACACCGGCGTGATGAGCTATGGCGGCTCCAGCGTCACGGTGCCCGCCAAGCTACCTCCGACTCCTTCTGCCGGACCATCGCCCCAGCCCGATTTCCAACGCATGTCGCAGGCCGAAAAGCGTGCCTGGCAGCAGGCACGGCGCGATCGCATTTTCGGCTAACCGACCGTGTGCAGGCCCTCTGCCTGTTCTTATCAGGGGTGCAGGTAAGCTGCGTGTCTGTCCCTCTCTGCACGGCCATTTCCGTCCGTGGCCAACGTGCTGAGGCAGGCATGTGCAACCCTTTGTGGAAGGACATTCCTCTCCCACACAGCATCCCGGACATTTCTGTCCGCCGCCGACGCGGCCCACCGCTGAGGGGCACCACGGCCATCTCTGTGCATGGTATGGCCATCCGCGGAGAATGCGACCGTGCATGAGTGATGACGTCCGTGGTACAGGAGGCGCCGGGAGATGGACCTGGTAGCCCCGTGCATCCGTGGCAGCCGCGTTGTCCGTGATGAGAAAGTGGCATCCCCCTATGATACAGTGTAACGGCGGACCGAAGTGTCCGCGTCAGAGGTGCAAGGCCGGACAGCAAGGTCCGTCCCACGCAAGAAAGTGTCGAACCGAGGCGGCAGCACACCACGCTGCCCGGTTCAAAACTCCGCGTTGCCGGGCGTGCGGGGGAAGGGGATCACGTCGCGGATATTGGCCATGCCCGTGATGAACTGCACGGCGCGCTCCAGTCCCAGACCGAATCCCGAGTGGGGCACCGTGCCGTAACGGCGCAAATCGGCATACCACCAGTAATCGTCGGGATTCATGTGCAGTTCCTGCATGCGCTCCGTGAGCACGTCCAAACGCTCCTCGCGCTGGCTGCCGCCGATGATCTCTCCCACCTTGGGTACGAGCACGTCCATGGCTCGCACGGTGCGGCCATCATCATTGACGCGCATGTAGAAGGGCTTGAGGGTGCGTGGGTAGTCGTACAAGATCACGGGCTTGCGCAGCTTGCGTTCGGTGAGCCAGCGCTCGTGCTCGGCCTGCAAGTCTCGGCCCCAGGCCACGGGGAACTCGAATCTCTCTCCCGCCTGTTGCAGCATCTGCACGGCTTCCGTATAGGAAAGCCGCTCGAAGCTGCTGGAGACAATCCCCTCGAGAGTGGCGAGGAGCTGGGAGTCGATGCGTTCGTTGAAGAACGCCATGTCCTCGGCGCACTGGGCGAGGCAGTCGCTGATCAACTGCTTGAGAAACTCCTCGGCGAGCTGCATGTTGTCTGCCAGCTCGTAGAAGGCCATTTCGGGCTCGACCATCCAGAACTCGGCGAGGTGGCGTGCCGTGTTGGAGTTCTCGGCTCGGAACGTGGGGCCAAAGGTGTAGACCTTGCCCAGGGAACAGGCAAACGCCTCGACCTGAAGCTGCCCGCTGACGGTCAGGTACGTGGGCCGCTCGAAAAAGTCCCGTGTGTAATCGACCTGCTGGCCGCGCAGCGGCACCTGCCCTAGCTCCAACGTGGTCACCCGGAACATGGCCCCCGCCCCCTCGCAATCGCTGGCGGTGATGATGGGGGTATGGATATACAGAAAGCCCCGCTGCTGAAAGAAATGGTGGATCGAGCGGCAGACGCAATTACGTACACGTGTCACGGCGCCGAAGGTGTTGGTCCGTGGCCGCAGGTGCGCAATGGTACGGAGGAACTCGAACGAGTGCTGTTTTTTTTGTAGCGGGTATGTCTCGGGGTCGGCCCAACCGTGAACCACAATCCGCTCGGCCTGCACCTCGGTTAGCTGCCCGCGCGCCGGAGACTGCCGTACCACGCCCTCGACCGTAATGCTGGCTCCGGCCGAGAGTCGCTTCACCTCGCTCTCATAATTCGGCAGCGCCCCTTCTGCCACAATCTGAATGTTGCCCAGACAGGAACCATCGTTGAGTTCCAGGAAGCTGAATCCTCCCTTGGAATCGCGGCGGGTGCGTACCCACCCTTGCAGCCGTACCTGCCGGCCGATGGCCTCTGCTCGCCGCGCCTCGGCCACCGAAAGCTTTTCCATCTGTGCCTCCCGCCGCCCCACAAGCGCTCCGTACCTGCTTGATCAGGTCCCCCGGAAAGTGGTGCTAGTGCCCTCGTGCGGCCAGCCAGCGTTCCGCGTCCAGCGCGGCCATGCAGCCGGAGCCGGCCGCGGTCACCGCCTGCCGGTAATAATTGTCTGCCACGTCTCCCGCGGCAAACACTCCCTCCACGCTGGTGTACGTGCGCTGCGGCGTGGTCCATTTAACGTAGCCGTCTGGCGTCAACTCCAGCTTGCCACGCAAGAAAGCTGTGTTGGGGGTGTGCCCAATGGCCAGAAACATGCCCGACACCTCCAGCTCGCGGAGCGTGCCCTCCTGCACATGCTTCAACCGTACGCCTGTCACCCCCTGCTGATCGTTGCCCAGTACCTCCTCCACCACGTGGTTCCAGACGAGTTCGATCTTGGGCTCCGCCTTGACGCGTTCTGCCATGATATGCGAGGCACGCAGCCTGTCTCGCCGATGCACCATGTACACCCGGCTGGCGAACTTGGCGAGATATAGAGACTCTTCACAGGCCGAATCGCCCCCTCCCACCACCACCAGCGGCCGATTGCGAAACCGCGGCAGCGCTCCATCGCACACCGCGCAGGCGCTCACGCCCCGGTTCTTGAAGGCCTCTTCCGAGGGCAGGCCGAGGTAGTTGGCCCGCGCACCCGTGGCCACGATCACCGCCCGCGCCTCCACCTCCTGCCCGCCAAGGCTGCGCAGCCAGAAGGGATGCCGGCCGAAATCCACCTCCACGATATCGTCCGTGATCACGCGCGTGCCAAAGTTGACCGCTTGCTGCCGCATCAGCTCCATCAACTCGGGGCCGGCCACGCCGTGCTTGCGATGCGGAGGGAGCATGGCCTGCCGCTGCTCCGCAATAGCACTGGCCAGATAGGCAGACAGGTCGCCCGCCGGAAAGCCCGGATAGTTCTCCACCTCCGTCGTCAGTGCCAACTGGCCCAGCGGCAGCGTCCCGGCAAGGCGGTTCTCTTCCGTGATCGCCCCCTCAAACACCAACGGCTCCAGCCGCGCACGCGCCGCGTAAATCGCCGCCGTCCATCCGGCTGGCCCGCTGCCAATGATCACCACGTTTTCCGCCACGCTCGCATGCTCCTTCCGTTTGCTGCTAGACGACTCGGCCATCGGACCTCTAACCCGCTGACAGCCGGCACGGGGATTATAGGGGCCAGCCGCGGCAGAGAGGAATAAGCCCCGCCGCACATCCGCGGCGCTGGCCTCCTTTTGCCAGATCCGGACCAGGCCCGCAAACGTTTCTCCCCAGGAACACAACAAAACAACATGATCTTTATGTGACTTCAGGGCGGTGGCGGCCTCTAGCTCCGCCCCCCATCGCCGTGGGAGCAGATCTTTATATAAAATACTGCCATACAAGGATTTACGTTCACAAGCCGGCAGTGGCGGCAGCCGGCATGCGTGTACATGTTGTGTATATGTGCACAGCCATTCTCGGCGCGCGGCTGCCCAGGTGAGCCACGGGGGGCGGGGCAGCAAAAATTTTTGCCGGGGTATTGCAATCTTCTCACAGGCCGGCATAATGAAGGCGTGGTAGGGAGCTTAGCTCCTGACCCACACACCCCTCACAGGTCCCTGCCCCGCCTGCATGAGGGGTTCTTTTTTGCGCCCAGCCAGCGTGTGCCCCGCCATTTCTCTTGCGGCAGCGCGGCCCTGCGGCACGCTTCGCGGCGGATACGTTCCCTGGGCTTGCCCTTGCCCGCAGTGGCTGGGGGGCTATCGTTTTGATAGCCGATCTCGAGTCTCGTTTACGGGTGCCCATTCTGCGCAGGCGAGGAGGTGCATCGTGGCCGAAACCACACTGCTGGCCACCTGGCAGGGCGAACACTTCATCGACGGCCGCTGGCTGTGCGGCGGCGAGCTGTTCGAGAACATGAACCCAGCGCGCTACCGCGAGGTGCTGGGGCTTTATCCGCGCGGGGCCGGACGGGAGGCGGATGCGGCGGTCGCCGCGGCACGCAAGGCGTTTGCGGCCTGGCGGCGTACCAGCCGGCTCAAGCGGGGCGAACTTTTCCTGCGGCTGGCGGGATTGATTCAGCGCGACTGCGACACGCTGGCCACCGTACTGGCCCGCGAAAGCGGCAAGGTCCTCAACGAGGCGCGAGCCGAGGTGATCGAAGGGCTGCACATGGTGGAGTATGTGTTTGGCACCGCGCGGCAGCCCACGGGGCAGGTGGTCGAGTCGGAGATCGAGGCCAAGGATCTCTACGTGCGGCGCAAGCCGCGCGGCGTGGTGGCGGTGATCACGCCGTGGAACTTTCCCTTTGCGGTGCCTCTGTGGATGCTCGGGCCCAGCTTGCTGGAGGGCAACACGGCGGTGTTCAAGCCTTCCGAAGAGACGCCCGAGATCGGCCAGCGCCTGGTGCGGCTGTTCGAGGAGGCGGGCTTTCCGCCGGGGACGGTCAACCTGCTGCACGGCCTGGGAGAAGAGGCGGGCGATGCGCTGGCCCGCCACCCAGACGTGGACGTGATCTGCTTTACCGGCAGCTTCGAGGTGGGCCAGCACATCCGCCGCCTATGTGCGGAAAGCGATCGCAAGACCTGCGCCTGCGAGATGGGCTCCAAGAGCGCTGTGATCGTGTGCGAAGACGCTCGTCTGGAACTGGCGCTCTCGGCAACCTTGCTGAGCGCCTTCAAGACCACAGGGCAGCGATGCGTCTCTGCCGGCCGCGTGCTGGTACACCGCCGTCTGCTCGAGCCGTTTGCCCGCGAGCTGGTGGCCCGTGCGCGGCAGCTCAAGTTTGGAGATCCGTTCGACCCGGCCAGCTTTGCCGGGCCGCTCATCAACCAGGCCGCAGTGGACAAGGTGCAGTTCTACAATAAGCTGGCGGTGCAGGAGGGCGCCCAGGTGCTGCTGGCTGGCGGGCGTGCCGAAGAGGGCGAGTTGGCCGAGGGCTACTTCATGCGGCCCATGATCTACTTGCAAGAGCACGGCGCTGACAAGCGTACCATCCGCGAGGAGGTTTTCGGCCCGCACCTGGCGATCATTCCCTTCGACGACGATGCACAGGCCATCTCGATCTATAACGACACGCCATACGGCCTGTCGATGGCCGTGATCACGGAGGACTATCGGCGCTGGCGGCTGTATCGGGACGAGTGCGAGTACGGCATGGGCTACGTGAACCTGCCCTGCATTGGCGCGGAAGTGCATCTGCCCTTCGGCGGCGTGAAGCGCAGCGGCAATGGCCAGCCGTCGGCGGCGGCACTGGTGGATTCGGTCACGCACCGCACGGCGTTCACGGTGAATCATGAGCTGGGCATCACCATGGCCCAAGGCATGAGCGCGGCCACGCCCGGACATGCCGGCCGGAGGGACGCTTGACTGCCACCTTGATCGATCGCCGTCCCGTTCCCTCGCTGGTCACGGCCCTGCCGGGGCCGCGTGCCGCCGCGTGGATCGCCCGCGACCAGGCCGTGCTCAGCCCCAGCTATACGCGGCTCTATCCGCTGGTGGCTGCCCGCGGCTGGGGTTGTACGCTCGAAGACGTGGACGGCAACCGCTTTCTCGACTTCACGGCAGGCATCGCCGTCACCGCCACGGGCCACGCCCACCCTCTGATCGCCCAGGCGGTGGCGGAGCAGGCGGCCCAGCTCATCCACATGTCGGGAACAGACTTCTACTACGCGCCCGAGATCGAACTGGCCGAACGCCTGGCGGGGCTAGTCGCCATTTCAGGCCCCAAGCGGGTGTTCTTCACCAATAGCGGCGCGGAGGCCGTTGAGGCGGCACTGAAGCTGGCACGGTGGCACACCAATCGGCATCGCGTCATCGCGTTTTACGGGGCGTTCCACGGCCGCACGTACGGGGCCATGTCCCTTTCGGCCTCCAAGGCTATCCATCGGCAGGGATTCGCGCCGCTGCTGGAGGGCGTGCATCACGTGCCATTCGGCTGTCCGCGCGAGACGCTCGACGCCCTGTTTGCCACCGTTTGCCCGCCGGCCGAAACGGCCGCGGTGTTTGTCGAACCGATACAGGGGGAAGGGGGCTATCACATCCCGCCGCCTGGGTTCTTGGCCATGCTCCGCCAGACCTGCGACGAGCATGGGATCCTGCTGGTGGCGGACGAGATCCAGTCGGGCATTGGCCGCACGGGCCGCTTCCTGGCGTGCGAGCACTTTGGGATCGAGCCGGACATGGTCTGCCTGGCCAAGGGGCTCGCCAGCGGCATGCCGCTGGGGGCGCTGGTGGCACGCGCCGAGATCATGCAATGGCCGCCCGGCAGCCACGCCTCGACGTTTGGCGGCAACCCCGTTTGTTGCCGCGCTGCCCTGGCCACGCTGGATCTGGTGCAACGCGAGTACATGGCCAATGCCGCCAGACGTGGCGAGGAACTGCTGGCCGGCCTAGCGCGTCTGGCGGAACGCTCTCCTCTGGTGCGGCTCCCGCGCGGCCTGGGCCTGATGTGCGCCTTCGATGCCTGCCGAGAAGAGCAGCCCAATCCGACCGTTCGAGAGCACATCATCCAGGCGGCCTTCCGCCGCGGTCTACTGCTACTGCCATGCGGCAAGGCCTCGGTGCGGCTGGCGCCAGCGCTGTGTGTAACCGCCGAGGAGGTGGACACCGCCCTGCGGATCCTCGACCAAGCGTGCGCGCACACGCAGTAGACAGCTAGCCTGTGCTGCGACTGGCGCGCGTACCCCAGCCTGCGAGACAGGGAAGGCACCCAGGCCTTGAGGGGCTGGACAAACATCTTACCCTGACGTCCCAAAGCGCGCTGAATGCCTCGCTGGCCGCGTCAAGCGATTCGATCGCTCGTTAACCCGGATAACGCTGCCAACCGTCTCGCCGTGCTGCCGGAAGAACTACAGCAGGAACGTGGCGAAGCTGTTGCCCTTCAACGTCACGGTAGCAAGCTTGGGGCACTCTGGGTGCAGCTCCACCTTCTCAGCCTTGCTGATGCCTTTGTTCGGATGCTTGAGGATGTTGAGCTGGGCCCCCATCCGCAGTACGACCTGCTGCTGCGGCTGGTGATTGCACTTGGTAAGCAATGTGAACAGCCGAAAGTACCTGGGGAACGGCTCGTCAGCAGCCTGCCACAGACAGTCCGTGTATTGCGGGTCGACCACGCCGGGAATCTCCATCCACCATCCTGCCAAAAAGGGATGCCCGCAATTCTCTGCAAATGCCTCCACGCAATCAGGGTGAATCAGCACCCCGTTGCATTCCAGGTAGCCGTCCGATGCAGCCCTGGCCCCTTGGCCGACCTGAACACACGGCGGCGAGGTCGGATTGTTGCATCCCATCGGCGATAGCGGCGTATAGGAAACAAGTGTGGTTGCTGTCCCCTGGCCGCACAGCTCAGCATAGTAATAGTACATGCCGCCGCCGAAGCCGATGAAGTAGATAGGGCAGTAAAAGGATGCGCACATCTTCCAGACCTCCAACGGTTTGCCACTGCCAACGGACCCACCAGAACAAGATGCCGTGTCGACGCAAGGGGCGACAGACGGCTTTGCCGCGCCACGGCCGCCGTGCGCCAACCTGGCCAGGCATCAGGGCGCGTCCAGACTTCAAGGGCCGCGCACCAATCTCACGGCACGCCTTGCAGGACCCCAGCTTGCGCCCAACCGATTCCATGCTGCCCCATGAGAGCGGCAGCGTACAGCCTATAGGCGTGGCGCGGGCTTGTCAAACAAATTGTCACGGGCTGGCCGCGGCTCCCCTGCACAGGGCGGAACAGAACGCCTTGTTTCCCCCAGCCCGCAACCCCGTGCGTGCACGCAAGGTCGATCCGCCATCGTCCGAGGACGTTCGAAGCTTGTGTTGTCGCCTTCAAGCAGCCCAACCCCCTTGTGCTGCCGCAGCGGTCCGTCTCCGCGTGGCAGATGAAAACGACGCGGACGTAAATGCCATGCTGTTTGAGATTGCTTGATGGCTCCGTACGCAGCGCTGCCCGCTGCCCAGACCATTGCGGGGCCGCACGGCGGGCCGCTCCCACCACGCCAACGGCGTGGCACCATACAATCACGGCCACGACGGAGCGTGGCCCTCCATGGGGGAACGCCGCGCTGCATCCGTGCCCTGGAGGGACGCGCTCCGTCGTGGCTGGACGAGCTTCCCGACACGACGCCCAAGCCGAGACCGAACTTGTATCCCGCCGTTCCGTTTCCCCGGGCCCAGCGCCCCCGCTACTTATCCGCTTGCCTTCCCCTCTCATTCCTCATTCCTCTCTCGCCCGTGTTCGTCCGCCCCGCCGCGATGGTGCCGGTGTATGGGTACGAGGGAAGAGCTACTAGCCTGCGAGGGGCGAGGGGGTCTTGAAGAATGGGAAGTCTCGACAAAGGGAAAACGTCGGGCTTGCCAGCACAGGCAGGACTGTTAGTACAGATTCGATCTGTCCTCTTTTTTCTTTCCCGTTGCCGGTCGCAGGTGTTCCCAGCCTCAGCGCGTCTGCTGGTATAGCTCTAGCACGCTGCGGACGACGGTTTCTTCGACCTCCGGCGCCCACACACTGGGCAGGCCGTAATAGACCATCGCCCCCCCGCCCTCATACCGGCCTTCCAGCAGCACCCGGCGGGAGGGAATATATGCCATCACGTCATTGGCGTAGGCGGCCACCCATGTGCCCGGCGTACCCAGCAACGATTTTAGCCGTAGCGAGTAATCGACCACCACTTCGCCTCCGAGCAGGATCAGGGCAGGGCCCGTGCCAAGCTGCCACACCTGTACGGGATAGGGGTAGCTGCTCGAGAGAGCTTGTCCGGCATCGATTCGAGCCAGAAGCAACTGAGCGCGGCGTGCCACGTAGCGGTCTGACGAGGCTGCCTGCTCTGTCAGCTCCTGGCGCGTCGGCAGGCGGTCGAAGGGCAGATCGACCTCGCGGTAGGCCGTGCGAAGGCTCCCCTCGATGGGCAGCATCACTCCGTCAAGCGTTCTGCCCACTGCGGCGGCCAGGCGTCGGCCGTACGTTTCGGCCAGTTCTGTGCGTCGCCGTGGCAGAGGGTTTTGGTCCCCGCCGCAGCCTGCAAAGAATAGGGCCACGGCGCCGGGATAGGCCTCTTCCAGGGCCGCCTGAGCAAAGCCGGGGTAGTCTCCAGACCACAGATAGAAATCCATCACTGTGGCGTGGCAGGCGTAGCCGAAGAGCACCGCCAGCAGCCGTCCCTCTGGCGATCGGGCGGCCAGCACCGGAACATCGTAGTCGACCGGGCCAGACAGGCGGCCCGCTGCACGCAGGGCCGGCACGTCTGCCTCCGGGTTGTTGCGGCGGTTGACGGCGAAGGTCTCGCAGCCCGTGCCCCAGCTCAGCGTACAGTCGTGCAGACCGGCCAGGGCCTGCTCTGCCACGGCCGCCACCTTCTCTAGTAGCTCTGCGGTGTACTGCCGCACCCGTTGCTCTTGTTCGGCCGTAAGGAAGTACATCGCGGTCAGGTTGGTGCCGACCACCGGACCGCAATGGGTATGCGAGCAGCACAAGGCGATTTGCTGCCTGCTGAGGCCCGTCCTCTGCTCCAATCGCTCGCGCACCGCGAGGGAGAACGCCCGATCGATGCCGCACAGGTCCAGCGTGATGATCAGGGCCCGTTGGCCGCCAGGGTCCTGCAAGGCCAGCGCCTTGGCGTAGAGTTCGATCAGCTTCCCCTCGGCCTCATGGTCGCGGCCACCGTAGCCTGCCATCCACTGCGGTTGCGTGGGGGTGATCGTCACGCTGGCCGCGCCGGCCTTCCAGCTTGCTGACTGTGCAGCCAGGGCGGGGATGCAAATGAAGCTTACGAATATGGCCGCTATGCACCGAAACATGGCAAGGCTCCTGGGTTCTTCGCGCGGTGAATCCCTGGCGGGGGAGGCACGCCGACGCTACAGGCGAGCGTACGCAGATCGTACCAAGAACGTTGACGCAGCGAAGCCCTCCCCAGACCATTACCCGCGGCCCAATACGTCGCCGCACACCAGTACCCGCAGGTGTTGATCGCAACGAACGGGGCCTGGATCATCGCCGGGACTGTTGGAGTTCGCCCACCTTACACCATCGGGGGGCATGGTGCACGCGTCGCATTCTTGCTCCAGGCGTTGATTGCGAGCGGCTCCAGTAGCGCGGCCAGCCGAAGTTCTGGGGCTCGGCTACGGTGCGTGCCCAGCCCCACTGCCGCGGTCCCGGTGCCGTTCGCAAGTGCCCCGCGCGACCCAGGTCGAGCCTGAGAGGCCCCACTCGGCACTTGCCAGGGCCGTATCCCGCAGTGGTCCCCCAAGGCAAGTTGGTCTGGGGCACTCCAGGCAGCGAGGGGTGGGGCGCAGGGCAGAGCAACGTGTGCCGTCTCGCCGGGGGCGCCCGGCGTGAAGAGCATCGTCGTCTATCCGGACCAATCATGCACCGCGGCGTGGGCACGTGCTGCGCGCGTCAATGTGGATCCAGTGTGTCCTGTGTCACAAGACGTACTTTAGACAGCGTACGTCTTGTTGTCACGGTATTTATTGGAAGTACGTCCGATTGTCCATGACTGTGTAATTGCACATGTAGTATTTGCTTTGGACGCAACAGGTCTAGATAGAATTTCATTGCACTTCTAATTGGGCAGCGGTACATTTCACCTTTGGCGGGTCGTCCCCGCTCACTGCCCCAATGCCGCGAACGACTGCAAACACGATCCTCATCACTTCTCGCGCGAGAAATGTGTTCACTGCATCCTCTTGTTTGTAAGGAGCGCATCATGAGAACGCGAGCATGGCTTGGTCGTGCCGCGTTTACCCTGGTGGAACTGCTGGTGGTGATTGCCATCATCGGCGTACTGGTGGCACTGTTGCTTCCCGCAGTGCAGGCAGCACGCGAGGCAGCGCGGCGTGCGAACTGCAATAACAATCTCAAGCAGTTGGGGGGTGGCCCTGCACAACTATCACGACGTATACAATCGGCTCCCCATGAACTACATTGTGTGGGACAGCAGCAGCACCTGGGGCGTGGGCGATCTGCGCGGCAGCTATCTGGTGCGGCTCTTGCCCTACATGGAGCAGGCCGGGCCGCTGTACGAGCGCATCGATTTCCGGGTGTTCAACTTCGATCAGACCAACACCGGACCGATGATGCCCAACGGGGAATGGGTTTACAGCCAAACGGTGCCCAGCTTCTTCTGCCCCAGCGATGATTCTCCAGACCGTCGCAGGGACGATAACCGCGCGCTGGGCAACTATGGGATGTCGATGGGAGCGCAGTCGATGCCTAGCTGGACGAGTTGCAGCCTGGCGCGGTACGTTGGTTTGGGGCCGAGCGGCCAGGACAACGGCAACTGGTTTGGCACGGGCCCAGAAGGCCACGGCAACTGGTCCTGGGGTGAGCCGAACCGCGCCATTTCTGGGATCTACAGTCGGGGGGGCTGGGTGTTTCCCGCGGGCTGGGCATCCAGCCCAGTGCCAGTACCCGTGACGCCGTGGGCCGCTCGCTTTCGAGACATCTCGGATGGAACGGCCAACGTGATCGCCATGGGCGAGTACCGCCCCAAATGCGGCGACCACGCCTGGGCGGGTTGGTTCCACGCCAATGCGATGTGGCTTGCTACCACGGCCCCCATCAACTTCAATAGCTGCCCGGGGGAGATGGGCAACCCCGTGGATCCCTGGCATGGCTGGTCCAGCCCCATTCCCGGACGGGAGTGCCACCAGTTCGACAACTGGACGACCTCGCAGGGCTTCAAGAGCCGGCATCCTGGCGGTGCGCAGTTTGTCTTCTGCGACGGGTCGGTACACTTCCTGTCCGAGACCATGAACTACGACATGTACCAGCGGCTGGGGGATCGCCGCGACGGCCGGCCCGTGTTCGGCTTCTAAGGGCAGCTTCCGGTACCAACGGCCGCGGGTGCTATTGCGCCGCCTGCGGCTGATACAGCACGTGCGGCTGGGAGGCAACCGTTGTGCTGCGCACCCCGGCCCCGCAGCAGCGGGGCCGGACATGCGCACGGCGCCAGACAATCCGTCCACAGCAACGGTGGCGGCCCGCCGCCGTTCCGCGCTGATGCAGGGTAGGGGACCAAACCTGCGCAGCGGGGGCTGGCGATTGCCGCGCAAAGCTTGGTCCTGCTGCATGGCGGGCCAAGTGCGGTAGTGGACGCGCCGCCTCAACGACCATCTCAGTGTGGGCGCCAGCCACGTGTGGCTGGGTGCGTTTGGTCGGCGGCGCCCGTCTTGACGCTGCACTCCGCTGCGACCTCCGCGCACTGCACAGGGGGCCTGCCGCTGTAGCCGCCCGCGCCGCCGCTTCACCCAGGATGCCGCTGACCTGCTCCTTGGCCAAACGATAACATGGTTCGAGATTGGCAAGGAACGAGGTCCGCCGTGTCCGAGCGTTTCTACGCAGAAGAGCCTGTGGTGGGCAGCGAGGTGTGGCTGCGCGGTGCGGAAGCGCACCACTTGCTGCACGTGATGCGTGCCCGCGCCGGCAGCGAGGTGCTTGTTTTCGACGGTAGCGGCTACGAGTACCGCTGTGTGGTGCGAGAGGCGGGCTGTAGCGAAGCACGGCTGGAGGTGGTCGAGCGGCGCATGGTTCATCGAGAACCGCCGCTAGAGCTGCACGTTGCCGCGGCCCTGCCCAAGGGAGAGCGTCAGGCGTGGCTGGTCGAGAAGCTGAGCGAGTTAGGGGCGGCGCGGCTGATACCGATCGAGACGGTTCACGGCGTCGTTGTGCCGGGTCCGCAGACCGTGGCACGGCTGCGGCGCATCGCGGTACAGGCAGCCAAGCAGTGCGGCCGTACGCAGTTGCTGGAGATCGCAGCACCGCAGACGTGGCAGGCGGTGGCAGCTTCGTTGCCCAGCGGCGCCATGGGGATGATCAGCCATCTCGCCGGCGGCCGGCCGGCTGCCAGCTTGCTTGTAGGCGGCAGATTGCCGCCCCAGATCCATGTGGCGGTTGGGCCAGAGGGGGGGTGGAGCGAAACAGAACTGACGCTGGCTGCTGAGGCTGGCTGGCAGGTGGTTGGGCTGGGAGCGCGGATCCTGCGCGTGGAAACGGCCGCCGTGGCGCTGGCGGCTCTGGTTGTTCTGCTAGCCGAAGGCCGGGCAGAGCCCCAGCCCGAGCGGCGCTGCTAGGGGCCTCGGGCAAAAGGGGGCTTTTACGCCGCGAGGCCCGGTGCGGCTTGCATGTCGTCCCGGCAGGGGTAGGCCCCTCCTCGGGTGTTCGCTGCCAGGCCGCCGTTCAATTGAGCTGAGGGCGATGAGCGGCGTGCGGCAAACCGAGCCTCTCGGGTCGATCTTGGGCGGAGAGCCGCTTCGAACAGGGGCCGTACCCTGCCCTGGGTTCGCGTGGGGCAAGCGGCTGCGGCCAAAAGGTGGCCCGATGCTGGCTCGCAATGCGCATAGGAGGTTGCATGCCAGGTGGTCCCGCCTTGGGGTGGACCATCGCCCGCGCCAAGTGAAACACCTGAGGTCGGCTTGCAGAATCGCTCTTGGTAGCCCACAATCATGGGTGGCGTGAGCCGCCCACCGAATGGGCACCCCCAGCCGCCACCTTGAGCAGTGGCACGCGAGGTTGAGTAATGACCCATGTTCCTGCACGGAAGATCGCCGTTTTCCTGTCTTGCTTCCGCCCATCTAGCCGCAGGGGCCAGATTCACTGGCTTGTTGTTCTGGTGATGATAGCAGCCCTGCTGGGACTTGGGCTGTTTGCCTGGGCGCGTTCTGGCATGAAGCTGCCCTTTATGGCTAAGCAGGGCACGGAACGCAAGCTGGTGACGTACAAGGTGAAGCGTGGCGATTTGCAAATCATCGTCACGGAGGACGGCAACGTCGAGAGTGCCGACAACAAGGAGCTGTTGTGCATGGTGGAGGGCAGCACCTCGATCTTGTGGATCATTCCCGACGGCACGGAGGTGCGCAAGGGGGACAAGCTGGTGCAGCTCGATGCCTCGACCATCGAGAGCCAGATCACCTCGCAACGGATCACGCTGGCCAAGGCCCGTTCTGCTGTGACCGATGCCGAGACCGCTGTGCGGACGGCGGAGATCAGCATCACCGAGTACCTGGAAGGCACCTTCGCCAAGGAAATGGAGAAGGCAGAGGGCAACATCAAAATTGCCATGCAGAACCTGCGCACCGCGCAGAATATCTATGAGTTTACCAAGAAAATGCACCGGAAGGGCTTCGCCACGGACAAGCAGCTCGAGGCCGACGCCTTTGCGGTGGAGCGGGCCGAGTTGGATCTGAAGGTGTACCAGACCGAGAAGAAGGTGCTGGAGGAGTTCACCAAGGCCAAGATGCTGGAGGAACTCAACTCCAAGCTCGAGGCGGCCAAGGCGCGTTTGGAGTCGGAGCGCGCCTCGTTCCAGCTCGAGGAGGACAAGCTCAAGCAGCTTGAGGAACAGCTTGCCCATTGCGTGATTACCGCCCCGCAGGACGGCATGGTGGTTTATGCCAACGACATGGGGATGTCTCGTTTCGGGGCACAGGGGCCCAAGATCGAGCAAGGCGCCCAGGTGAAGCAGTACCAGGCCATCATTCGTCTGCCGAATCTGGACCGCATGCAGGTTCGCTGCACCGTGCATGAGACCAAGATCGATATGGTCCGTGTGGGGATGCGGGCCAACGTGAAGATTCAGGGCAAGCTCTACAGCGGTCGTGTGGTCCAGGTAGCCAGCCAGCCCGAGCAGTCCACGTGGTGGCAGGGCAATGTCAAGGAATACGCCACGATTATCCGGCTCGAATCGTCGCGTTCAGACGGTTTGAAGCCGGGTCTTACAGCGCAGGTCGATATCGAGATCGATGATCTGAAGGATGTGCTTTCTGTCCCCGTGCAGGCGGTTGTAGAGCAGGCAGGCCGCTATTATTGCTGGGTGGTCACTCCAGAAGGTCCCAAGCGCCGCGAGGTGGTCATTGGCCGCACGAACGACACGTACATCGAGATCAAGGATGGCCTGAACGAGGGAGACGAGGTGCTGCTCAAGCCGCGGGCCGACGTGCCGGAGGCCCAGACCGACGTACCGCGTGATAGCCGCGTCAAGTTCCAGGGTCCCGCTGGCAAAGAGGCGCCCGCCGAATCTGAAGGGACGCAGCGGCCTGCCGCTGGCGACATGGCCGGCACGCCGCGAGCCGGCGGCATGCCCACCTTCGAATCGCTCGACGCCAACAAGGACGGCAAACTTGCCAAGGATGAGTTTCCTGAGCAGGCCCGGCCGTTTTTCGACATGATCGACACGAATAAGGACGGTTTCGTCGACAAGCGCGAAAGCGACGAAAGCATCCGCCGCATGCGCGAGCAGTTCGGGGGCGCAGCGGGTGGCATGGCGGGCGCCGGCGGTCCTGGCGGCCCCGGAGGCCAAGGCGGCCCGGGAGGGTTCGGTGGTCCAGGAGGCTTTGGTGCCCCCGGCGGCCCTGGTGGGCCGGGCGGCCCCGGCGGAGTTGGCGGAGCGGGCGGTCGCCGCGGCTTCGACTTCGCCGACCTCGACAAGGATGGCGACGGCAAGTTGACGCGTGAAGACTATCCCGAACGCGCGCGCCAGTTCTTCGACATGATCGACACCAACAGAGACGGCTTCGTGGACAAGGCGGAGTTCGACGAGGCCCGCCGTCAGATGATGGAGCGCATGCGGCAGGGAGGCGGCTTCCCCGGCGGCACTCCCCCAGGCGGTCCAGGTTAGTTCCTCGTGATCACCAAGCTGCTGCTTACCGTTCGGTTGGCTCTCAAGAGCCTATCGTTGCACGTGCTGCGTTCCGTGCTGGCGGTGCTGGGTATCCTCATCGGCATCGCCGCCGTGATCTGGCTGGTGGCACTCGGAGAGGGAATCTCCATCCAGGC